>CALELJ010000149.1 GCA_937902445.1 uncultured Treponema sp.
CCTCAATCCGGTCCCAGTCGTATGTAGGGAAGCCCCAGTTCTGTCCCATTGGATTTCCGCCATCCGGTGGAGAACCTGCACGAAGATCCTGACGGAAGAATTCCGGCCATGTCCAGCAGTCGACGCTGTCTTCGTTCATGAGGATAGGGATGTCTCCCTTGAGTATGATTTTTTTTGCACGGAGGCTTTCCGCACCTTCCTTGAATTGCTGTGCTGCCCTAAGCTGACACCAGACGAAAAAGTCGTGGCTTGATTTTTTTGCCTTGTTCTTCCATTTAAGCTGAATCTGGTCTCTGGTCAGTTTCTGGAGTGAAGGTTCCCAGCTTTTCCAGCTGGCCTGCATGTTTTCGTCCTTGATGTTTTTGAAAACAGCATAGGGAATGATCCATTTGTTGTCGCGCACGAAAGCCGCCATTTCCTTTGCAAGTTTTTCCGCTTCCTCACTAGGAGCTGCCGTTATTCCGCCTTTTGCCTTTGGCGTGTTTTTCTTTTCTATATAATTGTACAGAAGATGGAGAAGTTTTACCTTTTCGCCAAGAACTGCATCGTAGTCAAATCTTCTCTTGTATGTGAATTCTTTTTCAAAAGCCTTGTATGCCGTTGAAAAGGTCTTGTTTCCTTTCATCGCTGCCTTGAATTCAGGAAGGGCATTGATCCTTATGTAAAGCGGATGGAGCGCAAAAGCAGACAGGCCGGAATAAGGCGAGGACTGTGTGCCAGTGTCGTTTACAGGAAGCAGCTGAACTACCGAGAATCCTGCCTTGGTGCAAAATTCCGCAAGATCCTTGAGTGCAAGAAAGTCACCGCAAGCAGGACAGTCTTCCGTATAAAGTGCTGAAAGTGGAACAACGATACCAGTTCTTTTTCTCATAATTAAGCCTATTTCAATGTTTTGAATTATATAAAGGACCGCATAATACGGCCCACCTTAACATAAATTATATCACAGAATTGTTGATTTACAATTTAATTCAGCTTGAGCTCAATAAAAGGGAATTTTGTTATGAATAGGCATCAGTTGAATTTAAAATATAATATTTTCTCAAAATTCAGGTTTTGCTCTATAAAAAATTGCTGTTTTAAAATAAACTTAACTTGGCTTTTTGTAAGGGGAGATTCGGAGGAGTTAATGTGAAAAAGTTTCATCTTATAGAAGTTCTCTGTGCTGCGGCTCTGTTTATGGTTATGGGTTGTGAAAACTTTCTTTCCGGCAGTGAGATTAAGGAAGAATTGCAGAAATCTATTAATGAGGCCAATGCCGCAGAGGTGCAGATTTTCATTTCGGCAGATGCGGATACAGGTAGTGTTGCACCGAACGGAACTGTCACTTACAAGGTTGGCAAGAGTTTTCCTGTTGTTTTTACTGAAGCAAAAGGCTACATGTTCAAGTACTGGGAAGTGCTGGATAGGACAACAAAGGAAGTTGTTGATGGACCAATTGCCATTTCCGATGCTTTTTCAAGGGAAACTCAGATTACAGTAAATTCCAATGTTTCAAATCTTCTTCTTCATCCTGTCTGTGTAGAGCGACCGAACGTTTCCAATTATGCTCCGCAATATGCAGATGCAGGTGTTCCAAGAGATTCTTCCATCGTTATTACATTCAGCAAGAATATTTCAGCTGACAATGACTTTTCCAGAATCCAGATTACAAGCGGAGGAAACTCTGTCAAAAACTGTTACAAGGCTCCTGTAGTCAACAACAATATTCTTACCATTGCTGCTGATTCTGCAAATCTGCTTGAAGTTTCGTCTTCCACAAAAACAATAAATGTTACTGTTCCATCAGACTTCTTCTATGTTGATGGAAATTCTGTGGTTTCTATTGGCTCGGAATTCAGCTGGTCGTTTAAGGTCAACAGCACTACGGATGCCAAGAGCGAAATCTCGTTCAGCGTTAGTGAAGATGCTGGTAAGATTACACCTGAAGGATTAAGCCAGAAATTCAATATTGGCGAAACAATAAATCTTAAATTTGAACCAAAGGCAGGCTACAGTTTCAAAAGCTGGAAAGCCCTTGATGGCGAAGGAAAGGAAGTGTCAAACGACAGTTTGAGATTCGCCGACAAAAATGAACTGTCCACAACAGTAACAATCCTCGGTCAGATTTCTGCAGTCAGCATTACACCAGATTGTGTGCAGGTGCCGATGGTAACTTCTTTTACTCCAAAACAGTCTATTGACGGAGTTCTCTGTTATAGTTCAATCCTCATTAATTTCAATATTCCGATGAATCAGGAGGATTTGCATGATACGTTCAATAAGATCAGTATTTCTAATTCATCCGGACTTCTTATCAATGATTATTTCTATAATCCTGTGCTTTCAGATGATGGCAAAACATTACGCATTAGACCAAAAGAGGATAAAATTACGGATTTGCTGAAAGCAGAATCTTTGTGTGCCATAAGTGTAACATTGCAGGATGGAATTAATTCTTCAGCTAAAAATGGATATACATTGGCTTCCCAGACATATACATACACAATAAACAAGAGATCTGTTGATTCCAATCCTTCCATTTCAAAACTTACTTTGGCTCGTGATTTGGAAGGTGCAGACAAAATTATACAGACAGAATCTTTGCCATCTGAATGGTCAAGCGAGATGTTTGAAGCAAACCATACCCTTGATTATATTTACATCAGCGGTGAGGCCTTGGCATCCAGCAATCCTGTTTCTTCTATTGTTGTTACAGAAACTTTTGTTCAGGATAATAAGGGTGCAAACGTTTCAGCAGCCTATCTTGTACCTAAGACAACAGAAATCAGTAATATTGAAACTTCCCAGATCGATGATAATACCTATGTTGTTAAGCCTGTAAAATATACTATGCAGTCCGGTAATGATGGTGTTGCAAAACTGCGCATTCAATTCAAGGATGTTGAAGGACATCTTTCTTCCAATTACGTTGATTATTGTGTAATAACTGATGTAACTTTTGAAATAAAAGCTAAATTGCTTTTTGGAGAGATTATTTCAACTGATGAAATGACTGCTTTGCCCAATTGTACACGATTACCAGATGCAGAAGGTTATGATAATTTACCAATTAATAAAATTACCCAATTAACAAAGCAAATTTATAATAATGTATATCTCCCATTGAATGTAACGATTCAATCTAGGGATGATGGTGAACAGACTCAGGTTGCATATTCGCAGAAGAATTTTTCAGATGCTGCTGGTATCATTGATTTGTCTTTATTAAAAATAAAAAGAAATGCGCATAAAACTACTTTTATTGATTTGGTAGTATCTGATGATTCTGGAAGATCAAATACAATAAGTTATTGTATACCAAGGTCTGTAGGAATTGGTGCCGTTTATACTACTGGTGGAAGTTATTTATATTTTTATGCAAAAGATATTGCAGATCCACAATATGATAAATATATGAATGCTTACGTATTTTACAGAGAAAAAGGATCTGATGAAGATTTTAAACAAGGGACTTTTGTGTTTTCTAGGGTAAATAATAATTTTGTAGATGTAAAGAGTATGGCTAACTCAAATTTTACTGCAGGAAAGACCTATGAGTTTGGTATAAGTTATTTTATTCGCGATAATTCAGAATATAGACAATATGGATGTCTAGGTGATTTGGTAACTATTAAATATCTTGGAGATAATAAATTTGACAAGCCAAATATGTCTGTTGTTTTCCCAACAAATTCTGCAACGGTAGAAAAATCAATTGAGACTAATCTTCTAAAATGCTCTTTAGTTCATGATTTTGATCAGTCTACCGATGGAGTATATTATCAGCCTTATCTGAAGTACAATGATGGAAGTTCTAATAGAATTGTATATATTGATAATCCTAATGAATTCTATGTTACTCCAGGTTACTCGTATGATTTATACTACACCGCAATAGATCCTGTAACAGGTTTACGATTAACTAATAGTGATAGTTCTATAATGGCGACAATTTCTTCGGGAACTAATAATCCTTCTGTGAGCCCAATATTTGATCCTACCACAAGTAAACTTACAGGAAAATCTAAGGGACAGGTCAACCCAAATACTATAGTTTTACTTGTAAATAGTGATTCTATTAATGTAAACAATGGTACTGCAATTGATTCAAAATTACATTATTATGTGGAGGAAAATTCCCCGGCCAATAAATTTAACCAGGTGGCTGTTACTTCTGAAATAGAAGCCAAAGTAAATGCTTCTAAAGATTATGTGACAATTAATACGTCAATACCAACAGCACCGTTGTATGATACTTATTATGTCAAACTGGATTTACCAGGTGCATTGTCATATTCAACTTTCGGCAAACTTTCTAATGAAAGTGGTAATTATGATATTAAAGGCATTGGTAACTTTGTAAGTGAAGTTTCTTCTGCCAAGAAATGGGATTTTGAAGCATACAATAATAATAACAGTTATACAGATAGAATTGTCTTAAAAAACACCAAGGGATTAAATATATGCCTCAGCTCAGTTCAAGTTTACGGTGAAGACGCAACTGATTGGGAATTTAGTGCCTATATCGGTTCACCTTATCCTAGTACAACTTCGCAAGATGGTAAAATAGATATGTCTACTGTAAAGGGGTATGTTGATGATGTTGGGACAAAGGCAAGTGTTGCAAAAAACTTCCTTCGCATAGACTCATATTGCCGTGTTTATGATTCAAGTGCTCATGTGGAAAGGGAAAAGTATTACTACAAAGCCCTTTACATTCATACAGATTATATTTCTGCTGCTGCAAAAAAATGTACTAACAAGAACATGATAGAAGGAAATAATGGTTATCAGATTTTTACTGACAAACCTGCCTTGATTCAGGTTTTGTATACAAAGGGTAATTATGGATCTGATGCCGACATGTGGGCAACAAAGGCTCTGGAAGCGGATGTTCAGTACATAACAGAAAACAGTACATATAAAATTACAGATGATATTCTGAACAGAATTCCTGATGGATGCAATTATTGTACGGTAGTTCACTTTGTTGATGGAGATACAGCAATGTCTTCCATCAAAACAAAATAGAAGAGTCGATCGGAGAAGACAATGAAAATTAAAAAATCTGATGTGAAGACGCTTTTGCTTTTTATGGTTATGGTGTTGTTCATAAGTTGTGAAAACTTTCTTGATGGGTCATCGCTAAAAGAATCCATCGAGAGAGACATCAATTATGCTTCAGCAGGTTATGCTGCTGTTACGATCTATTCGGTGAATTCCGCTACGGAATCCATATCGCCTGCAAACGGCAGTTATACCAACAAGTACAAGAGTTCAGATAAGATCGATCTGAGTTTTACACCTACCAGCAGATATCAATTCATCAAATGGGTGGCAGAACCCGAGGACAGCGTAAGTTTTTCCGATGCTAGGCTTTTGGTGACGACGGCAGAAATCAGGAAAATTGAAGCTCCGATAACGATAAAGCCTTTGGTTTATGAGCGATCCATGATATCTGTGGCTCCGGAAAATGTAGTTGAAAATCCTAGAAACTCTGCCATAGTGATTTCTTTTTCCACTCCAATGGACATATCGGAAGAGGATCTGTCGAAGATTTCCATTACAATAAATGAAGTAAGCATTCTGGATAATTATCAGCCTCCCAAAATGAATGAGGAAAAGAACAGGATTACATTTGTTCCACGAAGGGATAAGCTGATTGAGGTTAATTCAGAAGTAAAAATTGTTAAGGTCACAGTTCCAAAGGAATTCTTCTTTGAAAAGGATGGGGTAAAAATCTGCCTTGAAAGTGACTATTCATATTCTTTCAAAATCAATTCCACTACAGAAACAAATGCTGAGATAGCAGTTTCCTGTTCAAGTACGGAAGGAGATCTCAGCTATTCCGGAACAAAAACCTATTACCTGGATGATGAGTTCAGTGTGGCCGTATCTCCTAAGGAAGCTTATGTCTTGAAGGGATGGAGCATAAAGTATGATGACGGAACCTATGTTGGGGATGACATTTTGGAAACCTCAACTATGGAAAATGGCGCCAGAATTAATGTAAAAATTCTTACAGGTACTTCCAAGGCTATTTCCATTACTCCAAATCTTGTGCTGCGCGGTTCTGTAATTGTCAATTTTAAAACAGACCATGGTATTACAGTTCCTTCAGAGCAAAAAAGGTACTATGTAGGCGATACTTTTTCGATCGCTTACAGGGAAATAGGGGATTTTTCATTTATACGATGGGATGCAAAAACTTCCACAGGTCTTGCAGCTGATTCTGTTCAGAGCATTAAAATTGGAACAGAAGTTGTTGACGGCGAAACCGTTGATGTCTATTCAAGCGTAGGACCTTATATTTCCTTTGCCAATAAAAACGATGATGAAACTCAATGTACGATTCTCAATAGTGATGAAAGTATTACAATCATAGCAGTCTGTGGTGAACGGCCAAGCATTACAGGATTTTCCCCGGAATCATTAAGTGGTGTAAATAGAGATTCCAAAATCACTGTTCTGTTTTCTCAGCCTATGTCTGAAAGTTCAATTTACTGGACAGAATCGGAATTAAACAGTATGGGCATTTCTGGTTCTTCTTATGATGTCTTCAAGGCGGAAGGAAAGACCGACTCTCATGGTAAGCAGTATTATTATGCATATCAGGAGAAAAATAAACCGGAAACGCAGAAATACAAGAACATTGAAATCTATGAGCGTTCTACGAGAAAGAATTTACTGAGATACTATAAAGAACCTTTTTATGAGTCAAATGAAAACATGAGCCTTATCATCCCTTCTGAAGGTGGCGATAAAAGCGTGCCTGCCTATACCACTGTTGAAGTAAAGATAAGTTCAAGTTTTGAAAGCGATGAATTGGTTGCCGTGAACCAGAAGATGGTCAAAACTTTTGTTGTAAACAACGGAACTGATAATACAAAACCTGTTATGGAAATTTCAAGCCTATCCATTTCCGGTATGGCGAGAAGCGGTGAGGTTGGTTTTATCACCAATCCAGATGCGACTCATGCCGTCGGATCCATAATCAGCGGAAATATTGAAGGCACTGATTTTCAAACGAGAACTCCATTGTTATGGAATGATCAGGATTCTTATGCAGACTGGGAAACATTGCCTAAAGTAATAAATTCCGATCGTGCCAATCATAAGCTTAAGATAAACATAAAGGGAAAAGTTACTGATGGAGAAAGTAAACCTGCATATCTAAAGGTTTCTCTGGTTCCAAAAAGAACGGATTTACATCAAGTCTATAAAGTATATACTCAGACCAGATCCTTAAATTCAGATGGAGTTGGCAAATCGGATTTTTCATCTGAAGGTCTGGAATTTGAATTCAATTTGCGAAAGTCAGTTTATGAAGGTGTCTATAAAATCCAGATTTCCGCACTCGACAACGGCAACAATGAACAGTTCTTTGATAAGGAATATGGTTTTATCTATGATGATGGCTTGGGACCGATGGACGATGGTCATGAAGTGGTATATCCAGAGGGGACTAGATTATTCTTTGCATACGAAAGAAGGGTTATAAGAGAAATTGCAGGGCAAACTTTTGACCCTGGTATCGTTCTCTCTAGTTACGTTCTGAATACTACTGAAGATGATTATCAAGTATTGATCAGCCCTACGGACAGAGTTACCGTGCTTAAGCCCGCAAGAAAAGTTGCTTTCAGCATCCAGAACTTGCAGAACTGTGAATATTGCGTAAAACCTTCATCTGGTGTTCAGGGGGAATGGATTCCGACGGAACAGGAATACGACCTGGCCGAGGTTTATAAAGATCATGACGTGGACTGGTGGAAGCCGGCGCCTGACACTTCCAACTGGAGAAAAACGCCTAGATTAACTGTCAGGGATGTTTTTGGAAATCTGTCTCCAGAATATCGTTTCTATATGGTGTATGGAGATGCTCCTTCCCTTTCATACAGGACTGATGGTACGAAATTTACTACGCCGGCTTTTGATATCTTCAGTATAACAGGCAGAGGAACAGTAGTGACATTGGACATCAAGGAAAAATGTTCCAGATTAAAAAGAATCTATTCCGAAGTCTGCAATATGGGCAGTGCTTCGTATTGTCGTATCTCGGGTATTGAACAGTTTAGAAAAACTTACTCTTATACCGCCGTGGATGGTTATGGATGTGATATCGAACTGGATGAACCACTTGCACCTAATGAAGGAGTTATTTCAATTGGTATTTTGTTTGCCAATTTGAAATACGAAAGGGAGACTGTATCAATGCGATTTAGATTTGAAGATACAAATGGCTGGATCAGCGACTGGTATGAAATGTTATGGTGATGTGGACGGTGAAATGTTTATGAAAAAGTTTTTGGCAATTTCTGCAGGCATTATTCTTGGTTTCGGGGCTTTTGCCGCTGATATTTCTCTGCGTTTGACCCCTGGTATGTTCATGCCAGAGGAAAACTATGAGAGTGGTTTTATGGGTGTCGCACAGGCAGATCTTGATCTTTTTGGTTTTTTGACTGCCGGCATTGAGGGCGTTTTTTCAAGTGTAAAGCCCAAGGGGTTGTCTGATTCCCTGGGTATTTATGGCGGTGGACTTGGCCTTGGTTTGTATTTCTATCCGTTAAGCCGTCTTTACGTTGGTGCAGGCGGAAGCTACGGCATCTACAGTTTCTCGACAAAAGCCAATGACGAGACAAAAAGTGCGAGTGACTTCTATTACAGAGGTTACGGTGAATTGGGATTCCGCTTCAATCCAACAATTACAGTCAATGCAGTTGGCGGATACAATTCCTTCAATATCAAGAACAGCGATCCTTTGAATAAAGGATTTTTTGCCGGCATTGGTACAAAGCTTACTTTTTCTACCGGAAAAAAATCTTCCGGCGGATTCAGCATTTCCCTTGACCAGCAGGAAGCAGCCTTTCCGATCTACATGAGTGCCTACAGAAATTTCCCTATCGGAATGCTTACGGTACGCAATACGGAAGGTGCGGATGTGACTGATGTTCATATCTCATTCAGGGCGGGAAAATACACGGCTTCAACTTATGAATCGGCACGCATTTCAAGAATCAGAAAATATAAATCTGTAGAGGTTCCTCTTCTTGCCGATTTCAGCCAGGAGATTTTAAGGTTCAGTGAAAACGGAAAGATTCTTGGCGAAGTTGTAATCGACTATAATTTCCTTGGTGTTAAAAAGCAGAGCATCAACACTGTGGTGTTCGACGTCTACAGCAGGAATTCCTTTGTCTGGGCAGATCCTGCGGCCATGGCTTCCTTCATTTCTCCAGATACTCCGGAAATTCAGGAATTTGCAAAGTATGTCGCAGGTTTTGCAAGAAACAATTTCAGGACCGGAATCAACAGAAACCTTGTAATTGCTGCCCACATGGCAGAGGCCATAAGGCTTTCAAAAATCAATATTGAGAAGGACGAATCGTCTCCTTATGTTGATTACCATAGAGAGCTGGCAGTAGATAACGTCAAGTTCCCTCTCCAGACGATGAACATGCTTGGCGGCGACCTTGATGAAATCGGTATTCTTCTTGCAAGCTGTCTTGAAAGTGTCGGTGTAGGAACGGGATTCATTCCTCTTGATGATGACATGATCATTCTTGTCGACATGGGAATCAAGCCTACCGGTGCGGGAAATAACTTTACTGATACTTCTGGCCTTATCATTGACGACGAAAAAGTTTACTTCGGCATTTCAATGAAGAGCCTTTATGGCGGATTCACGAAATCAAGAAGGGATGCCTTCAAGGCAATAAAGAAAATTCTTTCCGACAAGGAAGCCCTTCTTGAATTCTATGACACCCATTCCCTTTGGGAAGTTTATTCTCCTTCCGTCTATACGGGTTCAACAGGAATCTTTACAAGGCCTTCCCAGAGCCAGATTGAAAAAACAGCAGTTGCTTCTATTGATGAATACGTAAATACTGAGATCGAAGGAATAATCGTCAACGCACGAAAGTCGGGAGACCCAAACAAAATTGGTATGGCTTTGGTCAGAGTTGGCCGTTATTCTGAAGCAAAGAATGAATTTGCAAAATCAAATTCGATTCAGGCCATGAACAATCTTGCAAATGTCTATCTCCTTGAAAAGAACTTCAATGCCGCAAGAGTTCAGTTTGAAAAAGTACTTGCCAAAGACCCTGAAAACAAGACTGCCAAGAAGGGTATTGAAAAATGTAAGTCATTCTAGATGAAGGATTGAATATGAAGAAATCAGTTTGTTTATTGTCCTTCACCCTTTTGGTTTTCTCTGCTTGGGCTGACATAAGTTTCAGAGCCCTGGGAGGAAATTATATTCCCCAGAATTCAAAGCTGGACTCTTCCATTGAAGGCGAAGTTGGATTTGAATTCTCTCCACTTACCGTAAGAAAAAGGGACAGCATTTTTCTGTCTGCTGATGCGGGTTTTGGAGTTCTTAAGGGCAAGGGACTTGAAGACTTCAATTATCTGACCGGAACTTTGGGCGCCGGCTATGAATTTACTCCTATAGACAGAATCAGCCTGGATCTTCAGGGATTTGTCGGCCTGTGGTCTGTTCCTGAAAGCAAGGAAAACAATTTTTCCAGTGCATCCGGAATTCTTTATGGTGGTAAACTGAACGCCTACTTCAATGTGTCTCCATCAATTTCTGTGGGTGGCTACTTTGGATATAAGAATTTCAAATATTCTCCGGAACCGCTACTTGCTTCCATCAACATGGGACTTGCATTCAGATATAACTTCTCAAGGGGATTGTTTGGTGCAAGCAGAGTTCAGCCGCAGCAATATGAATTTGATCCGGTGTTCCCGGTTTTCTACAGCCAGTACAACGATATTCCATTTGGAAAGGTAGTGTTCAAAAATACAGAAAGGAACAGGATTACCGACGTAAGTGTTCTTGTTTTCATTGAGAAATTCATGGCCTCACCCCACGAGGCAGCTCATTTCAATGCTGTTGAAATCGGTCAGGATTTTGAGGCAGACATTACGGCCTTCCTGAATGAAAGCATCTTGAACCAGATTATGCCGTCTCCTTCGGAGGCAAAAATCATCGTAAGTTATTCCTCACTCGGCAAGCGCATGGAATTTGTTGAGACTGTGGAACTGCAGACTCTTGGCAGAAACAACATGTCCTGGGATGAGGATGAACGTGCTGCGGCTTTTGTCAGCGGAAAGGATGCTGCCGCCAACAAGTTTGCAAACATCGTAAAGATTATGCTAAGGGACAGGCTTGATCTGACTGCAAGAAACAGAAACGAGCAGTATGCAAAGGCAATGTTTGCCGCCCTCAAGGCTTATGGAATCAACTATGTCATCGACCCTGCTTCTGCCTTTACGGACAACTCAGGTTCAAGTACCATTGACTTCCTTCAGTTCCCATATCAGACGATTCTTTATCATGGCGGTGACTGTGACGACCTTACGATTCTGAACTGTTCCCTCCTTGAGGCACTGGGAGTTGAGACTGCCTTCATTACCGTCCCAGGGCATATTTACATGGCCTATGATTCTGGATATTCAGTTTCAGAAACCGGGAAGATTGCGGACGGAATGTTCATAGTACAGGATGGCAAAGTATGGATTCCTGTGGAAATTACACTCTGCCAGGATTCATATGCGCTTTCAAAGTCAACGGGGTTCCGGGAGTGGAAAAAATACCCTGAGGATGGTAGACTCATTCCTGTAAGGAAAGCATGGGAACTTTACAAGCCTGTAAGCATTCCAGAGTCTGACGTGGACTTTGAGATTCCATCAAAAGAAAAGATATTGAAGTATTTTTAATGGGAGTTTTTATGAAGAAATTTTTGTTTTCGATTGCACTTTTCATTTCTGCCGGTTTGATTTTTGCGGAATCATATACAGTAAAATCCGTTGTCGGAATTGCAAAAATTCAGACTGGGTCTGACAAATGGGCCGAACTTTACGAGGGCAGGAAAGTGGAATCCTCTGACGTGGTAACTACAGGATTGAATTCCATTCTTTTTATTACTGATGATGTTTCCGGCAAGGACATCAAGATTAAGGCCAACCAGAAAGGTTCCGTTGAACTTCTTGCAAAATCAGCTTCGTTTCCGGCTGCAGGCATCAAGAAGGCAAAGATTAACACCGCTTCAGTGGCAGGTGCAAGTTCCACTTCCGGCAAAGGTGTTGCTACAGCCTCAAGCCGCGCAAGTGAAGCAAAAGAAGATATTGACTGGGATGAATAGGATTTAATTCAGGCTGTCTTTTTTAGCGGAACAATAAAAGTCGTAGGATCCCTGAGCGGTCCCTGAGCATCGTCGAAGGGTGCAGTCGAAGGGCCCGTCATTAAAAAAACGGACGGTTCGACTGCGCTCACCGGTCCTGCGCATAGCAATTCGAGTAAGCGCGCATGACGGTTCGACGATGCTCACCGGTCCTACAAGGATCCCTGAGCATCGTCGAAGGGCGCAGTCGAAGGGTCATGACATTGCTTGATTACATTATGTCCTGGACAAGCTTAAGCACTTTCTTTGGACAAGATGTTACACATGTTCCGCATGAGTCGCACTTTGTGTAGTCGATCTTTGGAATTCCGCCTGCAATGTCGATTGCCTGCTGTGGACACTTCTTTGCACAGATTCCGCATTTGAAACATCCGACAGAACAGTCCTTTGTGATCTGAGGCTTGTTGTCGTTGTGGCAAGAGCACAATGCGACAGGTCCCTTAACGGAAACATCCTGCAAGGTAAAGAGGCGCTTTGGACATGCCTTGACGCATTTTCCGCATCCAACACACTTTTCCTTGCTTACCTTTGGAAGACCGTCATCACCCATTGCGATTGCTCCGAATGGACATGCGGCTTCACAGTCGCCGTAGCCGATACAACCAAAAGCACACATTTTTGTACCGTTTACAGCGAGGGCAGCTGCCTTGCATGTCTTTACGCCTTCATAGACACCCTTGTCCTTTGCGCATTCCTTTGATCCCTGGCAGAGAAGGAGGGCAGCTTTCTTGGCAGAAGATCCGCCTTCAACACCCATGATCTTTGAGATTGCATCGGCACATGAAGCACCGCCTGCGACACAGCCATTTACTGGAGCTTCTCCACGTGCAACAGCTGCGGCAAAAGCGTCACATCCGGCATATCCACAGCCACCGCAGTTTGCGCCTGAAAGTACTTCGCGGATTGCGGCAACCTTAGGGTCGACTTCAACTGCAAATATTTTCTTGAAAAGCCCAAGCAGCATTCCCAGAAGGAATCCGATGATAAGGGCCACGATAATTGTATAGATAACTGTCATCATTTCTGTATCCCCTTATTAAAGAAGTCCCTTGAATCCCATGAATGCGAGGGAAAGCAATCCTGCAGCCACGTAGAGAATTGGTGTTCCCTGGAATGCGGCAGGAATGTTTGCAATCTTCATTCTGCTTCTGACGCCTGACATGATCACCATTGAAAGAAGGAAGCCTGCGGCTGCACCTAAAGCGTAGATGATGCTTTCGATGTAGTTGAAGTCCTTTCCGATGCAGTTGATTGTAACGCCAAGAACCGCACAGTTTGTTGTGATCAATGCAAGGTAAACACCCATGCTTGAGTAAAGTCCAGGTGCAGATTTCTTCAAATAGAATTCTACAAGCTGAACCAGTGATGCGATTACGAGGATGAAGAAAAGTGTCTGAAGGAACTGAAGTCCAAGAGGCACCATTACAAACTGATAGAGCGGCCATGTAACTGCTGTTGCAAGGAGGATTACGAAACTTGTTGCAAGACCCATGCCTGCAGCCTTTCCTGTTTCAGAAGTCATTCCGATGAAAGGACAGATGGCAAGATACTGGATGAATACAACATTGTCTACGATTGCCGATTTGATGAAAAGTTTAAGAAGTTCCATTAGTTTGCCTCCTTCTTCTTGTTCTTGAAGAACTGAACCAGAGCACCAAGGAAACCGAATACCATGAATCCGCCCGGGGCAGAGTTAAGGATTCCGATTCTGTAGGCTTCCGGAATTACTTCAAGTTTAAGTGCTGTTCCGGCAAGAAGAGTTCCGCCGCCAAGGAATTCTCTGGCGAATGAGATGAGGAACATTACCATTGTGTAGCCGATTCCCATTCCAAGTGCATCAAGGATGGAATTGCCTGTGTTGTTCTTTGAAGCAAAGGCTTCCACGCGTCCCATGATGATGCAGTTAACTACGATGAGCGGAAGGAAAACTCCCAGTGCGTCGTAGAGGGATTCAACATAAGCCTGGAGGACAAGCTGAACGATTGTCGTAAAGGCTGCGATGATGATGATGAAGATTGGAAGACGGATCGCAGAAGGAATGACCTTTCTGAAAATTGAGATTACGATTTCGCTCATGAGGAGAACGAAGGTCATGCTCATGCCCATTCCAAGTCCGTTGAAAATGCTTGTTGTGACACCAAGTGAAGAACAGAGTCCGATGTTCAAAACAAGGAGTGGGTTCTCTTTAAGGAATCCGTTTGTGAAAATAGAAAGCTGCCTGTTCATTTTGCGCCTCCTTCAAAATACTTGAACATTGATTTTGTTCCTTCTTCGATTAATGCTGCGGCACTTACGGAAGTAATTGTGGCACCAGAGATTGCGTCGAAGTTTTCGCCGGCCTTGAGACCACCCTTTGCGTTTACGCCTTCAAACTGGCCGTAGAAAGTCTTTCCATTTGGAAGCTTGAATGTAGGATCGTTTGCCTTGAGACCGAAGCCAGGGGAATCTGAAAGTTCAAGAAACTGAACTCCTGTAATTGTTCCGTCTGTCTTCATTCCGACCATAACGGTACCGCGGTCATAGGTTGGACCGTTGATCTGAGCAACTGCGCCCATTGTTGTTCCGTCTTTCTTTGCTGAATAGACGCTCAGGATTTTAATCGACGAGCTTTCACTTGCGGCAAAATTTTCCACAGGTTCAAAACCGTCTGCGTCGGCCATTACGACTTTCATCGCTGCATTTGCCTTTGCGGTTTTGTTTGCGGCGATCTTTACTGAAGTTACACTGTTTACGAGGGCAAGGACAGTACAGCTTGCTGCGGCAAAAAGAGCAAGGACAAGGCCAAGCCTGATCATTTCAAGTGAAGAATTCTTATTGCTCATTTTGATTCCTCCTTGCGTTCAACTGCATTTGAAACATCGAATTCCTGAACCCTGTCTGGAGATGCAGGTCTTCTGTTTCCTTTTTTTCCGTAGCCGTACATTCTGCGTGTAAGGTTGTTGAGGAATGGAGTGAAGCAGTTCATGATGAGGATGCTGAACATTACTCCTTCCGGATATCCGCCAAGTTTTCTGATGAGGAATGTGATGAGTCCACAACCAAATCCGAATACAAGCCTTCCGTAACCTGTGAGAGGTGCTGTCGCATAGTCAGTTACCATGAATGTGGCACCAAACAGAAGTCCACCTGTCAAAAGTGCAAGAAGAACGTCACCGCCTGAAACAAGCGTACACAAAGCTGTTGTTGCAACCATTGCCACTGGAGCGCGCCAGTCGATGATGTGTGTAGAGAAAAGGAAAAGGAAAGAGATGAGGATGAGAAGGATTGAAGTCTCACCGATACATCCTGCCCTGTTTCCAAGGAAGTACTGCAAGTAAAGATCAGGAGATCCTGTTACTGCACCGTTTTTAATCTGGCTCAAGATTGTCGCACCCGATACGGCATCGATTTCAGGATTGAACCAGCATGCACCCATGGCAGCAGGGAAGCTGATGAACATGAAGGCACGTCCTGTAAGGGCCGGGTTGAATACGTTTGATCCGATTCCGCCGAAAAGTCCCTTTGCAACAACCATTGCAACAAGTGCTCCAAGGACAACCATCCAAACTGGAGTTGTAGATGGAATTACAAGTGCAAGCAGGATTCCTGAAACAACAGCCGAAAGGTTGCTGACGCGGATCTTCTGTTTTGTGATCTTCTGGTAGAGCCCTTCAAAAACAACGCATGAAGCAACTGAAACAAGAATGCGTACAAGAGCTGCTGCACCAAAGAACATTACACCTGCAATGCATTCTGGAAGCATTGAGATGATGACCATAAGCATCACTTTCTGTGTTGAAAGTCCTTCCGTAAAGTGAGGGCTTGAAGAAAGATGGATTTTGTTTTCGCTCATTTTGCGCCTCCGTTTGCGGCAGCTTTTGCAGCCTCAGCCTTTGCACGTTCCGCAGCCATCTGCTCGCGTACAATAGCTTTTCCCATTCTGATTCTCTGTACAAGACGGACGTTTGCAGGACATACATATGCACAGCATCCGCATTCGATGCAGTCCATGAGACCGTAGCGCTTTGCCTTGGCCACATTGTCTGCCTTGAGTTCACGAACCATGAGGGCCGGACTCAATCTCATTGCACATGTGCTGATACATGCTCCGCAGCTGATACATGGATCTTCATCCACAAGGTAAGTTTCTTTTGCTGTAAGGAAAGTGATTCCGCTTGTGCCCTTTGCAACAGGAAAGTCTGCTGAAGGCATTGCGAATCCCATCATAGGACCGCCGGAAATGATCTTTGCCGTTTCGCCTTCCTTGAGTGTAAACTGTGCGTCTTCTCCCATAAGGTCAGAAACCAGAGTTCCTACAGGTACCTTAAGGTTGCATGGCTTTGCAACTGCACCGCCTGAAATTGTAAGTGCGCGTTCAATCAAAGGCATACCCAAACGGAATGCATCGCTGATTGCACATACAGTTCCAACGTTGCTGATGATACATCCTGCATCTGCCGGAAGTTTACCAGACGGAATTTCAACGCCAAGGCATGCTGATACGATGAACTTTTCTGATCCCTGAGGGAACTTTGTCTTTACAAGCATTACCTTCATGTCATCGCCGTAACCTTTTTCGTTGATGACCTTGTCCAGCATCGGCTTGATGTATTCTTTATTGTCTTCGAGGGCAATGATTCCGTAGGCACCAACTGTCTTGAGAATGATGGCAAGACCGTCGATGAGCTTTTCCGGAGTTTCCTGCATGGTGCGTTCGTCGCATGTGAGATAAGGTTCACATTCGGCGGCGTTTACAAGAACGTACTCGATTTCCTTGTCCTCTGGAGGGTTCAGTTTTACGTGGGCAGGGAAGGAAGCTCCACCCATACCTACAATGCCTGCATCCTTGATTCTCTGGATTGCTTCATCGTGGGAGCAAGTGAAAGGATCAAGTGGGTTCATGTATTCCGTCCTGTCGCTGTCATCGCTTTCGATCACTATGCACGGAACGGACATGTTGCCTGTAACCAGGCAGTTTGCTATTTTCTTAACCTTGCCGGCAATGGATGCGTGTACCGGAGCTGACATGAATTTGTCGCTCTCCGCGATTTTCTGTCCTTTTGCCACAAGGTCACCGACTTTAACGAGAGGTGCGTTTGGAGCTCCTCCCATGGTAACGGGAATAGTCACCGTCTTTGATTTGGGAAAGGCAGCAGTGATTGGACACTTGTTGCTCAGTTCCTTCATCTCTTCCGGATGAATTCCACCTTTAAATGTGTGTGCTTTCATAAGCATATATTTTAATGTTAATTGGGGATTTTATCAAATTTGAAGTGCTAATATAGAAGAAAAAAGAAAGGCCCCGGGCAAACATTTGCTTGCCTGAGGCCTCAGAACAAAGGCAGGTAGAAAAACGGCACGTGGTCAGACAGTCCGTGAAGGAGTCATCCATCTCCGGTTCCAGCGGAAATGTTCAGACTGTCTTTCCACGCTCCGTAGTTCCGCCTGATAAAGAACTGCTTCGCGTGATGTATCAGTTGACAGGAACAAGTTTCACGTTGTCAATGAAGATGTCGTGTTCAGTAGAAATGTTCTTGTCGATTGTACCCATCGAGAATGTGAGGATGACATTGGAGTCGTCGTCAGCATTCATCGTGAATTCCTGTGTGAAAGTCTGCTTCTTTGTTGTAAGGTCGCAGGTTGGAGCTTCGTTGTATGCAGTCCAGTCTTCAACACCGTGCTTCTGCTTCCACATTGCACCGTCTCTCTGACATGCGTACTTCATCTTTCTTGGAACTGTAGACCATGCGTCGAATGTAAGGCGGTATGTCTTTCCCTTTGAAAGCGGAATCTTTTTCTGCATGAGCTGAATCTTCCAGTCAACGTCCTTTGTGTCTCTGATTGTGATCTGTGCTTCCTGCTTGCTGCTGTCTACTGCAAGGTCACATGAGTTTGTGTCGTACTTGTAGAATTCCCACTGCTTTGAGCTGAACTCGAACTCTCCGTTGTAGATGAGGTCGTTCTTGTCCTTCTTCATGTCCTTTCTTGCAACAATCTTTGCCTTTCCAAGCTTTACAAGTTTGACGTTTGCGATGTTGATTGCATCAACAGACTTTGTTGCTCCCATGTTGAAGTCAAGTCTTGCGTTAGGATCAGTCTTTGCATCCATTGTAAACTTGTAGCTGTAGTGCTTCTTCTGGGTTGAAAGGTCAACTGAAACGTCACCAAAGTAGTTTACCCATCCTCTGTCTGGAGCGCAGAGCTTTGCCTTCATCTTTCTGTTAGCGGCTGCCCATGCGTCGAATGAGAGTTCATATTCGTATCCCTTCTCGAGAGGAATGTCAGCCTGAACAAGCTGGATCGAATAGTCCTGGGTTCCGGCTTTCTTTGATGCGATTGTGATTGTGTTGTTTGCGATTGAAGCCTCACCACTTCCGCCAAGCTGCTGCATGTAGATCCAGTCCTTCTTGTCCTTGAGGTTTTCTGGTTCGAATCCTGGGTTGCGGATGTAGTTTCCGTCTGCTGCAGGTGCACGTACATCAACGATTTCTTCTTTCTTTGTTACGTTTTCGTTGTAGCTCTTCTTCTGGTAAACGCGAACGTAGTCAACAACCATCTGTGCCTTTTCATCGAAAGTTGTTCTTGCATCAGGATATCCTGGCCAGTTTCCTCCTACAGCAACATTGAAGATGAGGTAGAAATTCTGGTTGTATGGTGCTGGATATGGTTCTTCGTCGTCGTTGAGTTTCTTTGTGAACCAGTCGTCAAAGGATGCGATTTCCTCTCCGTCCACATAGAACTTGATGAGTCCAGGTTCCCATTCACATGCAAACACGTGGAATTCATCGGCGAAGTTTCCCTTCTTGAGAAGCTTTGTCTTCTGTGCCATTGTGTGTGGCTCGCCAAAGTGGAGTGTTGCGTATGATGTATTGAGCTTGTCGCCAAGAACTTCCATGATGTCGATTTCACCGCACTTAGGCCATGAACCGTATTTGCTTTCATCAGTCGGCATCATCCAGAATGCAGGGAGGAATCCCTTTCCTCTAGGTACCTTGAGGCGTGCTTCAAAAAGTCCGTACTTGAAGTCATGCTTGCCCATTGTGTTGATTCTTCCGGAAGTGAACTTGTTTCCGTTCTTTGTCTCTTCCTTGATTGGCTGGATGACAAGATTTCCGTTCTTTACGTAAACGTTCTTGTCAGACTTGATGTAAGCCTGAAGCTCGCTGTTTACCCATCCCGGCTCATGAAGTTCGTAGTTCCAGTCCTTTTCGTTGAGTTTGTTTCCGTCAAAGTTGTCTTCAAACTTAAGTTCGTAACCTGCCTTGTTCTGTGCGCTGAGGCTGAATGCGGCAACGGCTGCGAGAGCGATTGAAACAACTGATTTCTTTGCAAATGAAAGTTTCATAAATTCCTCCAAAAATAACAGCAATCCTATGTTTTTATCTCAGCATCAAGTTTATTTCACCGGCAGGCCCGTAACTACACTAAATTTATGAAATATGTCATTTTTTTTTATGCAATAGGAAGAATTCCTGCAAATTCCGAGAATTCTGTGTTATACTAGGAATATGGATAAGGATAAGGATCTTCACGAGGCACTGTATTTTCAGACGGAAAACAACATCTACCACGCACGCTATGAAGACGAGGTGAATTTTTATTCCGCCGTAAAGAAAGGTGACCTGGAAACAGTAAAGAAACTCATGACTCCCCTTGATGCCAAGGAAGGGCTGGGACAGCTTTCAAACAAGCCTGTCAACAACCTGCGCTACCATTTTGTCGTGACAGTTGCCCTTGTGACACGCTATTGTGCAGAGGCCGGGCTTCCCTTTGAGACAGCCTACACCTTGAGCGACCTTTACATCCGCAACGTAGACAAGTGCGCCAGCGAAGACAGCATCACCCAGCTTCACCGTGAAATGATCTTTGACTTCACCAACAGGATGAAGGACATAAGGAATGCTGAATCAAGTCCGCAGATCAAGCTTGCGAAAAAGTACATCCATGAAAACATCTACAACCAGTTCTATGAGGATGAGATAGCCGACTTTGCGGGGCTCACGCCTTCCTATCTTTCGACCCTGTTCAAGAAGGAAACTGGTGAGACCATAAAGAACTATATCCTCCGCGAAAAGGTTGAGGAATCCAAGAGCCTTCTGCGCTTCACGGACAAGTCATATATCGACATCAGCATTTCCCTTAATTTCAGTTCCCATTCGCATTTCATCGCCACCTTCAAGAAATTTGTCAACATGACGCCAAAGGAATACAGAAACAAGTACTACGGCAAAAAATGGAATGACGATTGACGGAAAATAAAAAAGGACCTTGACTGCTGCCAGGGTCCTTCTGTTTTTTTGGGAAGTGGAATCCACTTCAATCGGGGGCATTCATTAGATGCGGTGCATCTCAGTGAAAACCTTTTCGTTCATCAGGTTGACCTCAACGCCAAGTGACTTAGCTTCTTCCGTCAGTTCATTTCTGGCTGTATCAATGTCAATCTTTGCATTGTCAAAGTCAACCATCATCATCATGACGAAGTTTCCGCTGAGAATTGTCTGTGTAATATCAACAATATTGATTGAACGGCTTGCAAGGTAAGCTGATACCTTTGCAATGATTCCGACTTTGTCGCCACCAACTACAGTAATAATTGCTTTCATAATGATTCGATTCTAGTAAAAAAGGGCATCCTTTACAAGACATCAGTTGCCGTTCAGTTTGACGCCCAGGTCTTCCGCCAGCTGTTCCGCTGAAGTGAACTGGATTGCATGGATTCCCATGGCGGCTGCGGCATCGCAGTTGAGCTTCTTGTCGTCGATGAAAACGCAGTCCTTGGGATGTACGTTCTCCGCTGTCATGATGATCTCCCAGAATGCCGGATCTGGCTTTGAGACGCCCATATGGCACGAGCTGTAGGTCTGGTCAAAATATGCGTAGTCGCCGCGTTCCATGTGGTTGAGGTAATGGGATGTGACTGTGTTTGTTCCGCAGACAACCCTGTTGCCGTTTTCCCTGAGGGCCCTGACTATTTCAACGGTCTTTGTGTTCAGTACGGGATGGAAAAGCCAGTGCAGCCAGTCTGTGGTCACCTTTATTCCGCTTTTCTCGCTGAACTTTTTCCAGAATTCTTCCGTTGTGATTTTTCCGCTGGAATAAAGCGAATAAAGTGCCTTGGGTTCCTTTGTGAAATCCATGGCCGGATCTGCGCCGTATTCCCTCAGCTGTTCGATGGAAATGCCAAGGACTTTGCAGATTTTGTCGTTCAGGGTGAAAGTGTCTGTTACGACACCGCCCATATCAAAAATGTAAAGCATTGCCGTCGTCTCCTGTTTCAGTTGGAATTCTTCGCGCTGATTATGTCCTTCAGCTGGGTGAAACTGTCGATTTTCTCGATGTACTTGGAGGCCGTTCCAAAACCATAGCTTGCCCAAATGAAAGGAATTCCGGCCTGGTTGCAGGAATCGCTGTCCCCCTGAGTGTCGCCTACATATACCGGAGATGTGATTCCGTTTCTTGAGCAGAGAATCTGTATGTTTTCCGCCTTTGCTTTCCCTGTGCGGCCAAAGCATTCGAAATCCTTTATGTATTTCGTGATTCCTGTCTTTTCCATGGTCAGTTCGATGTAGCCGTCCTGGCAATTGCTGACAATGAACAGGTTCTGCATGGTCGAAAGTTCCTTTATGGTCTCGACTACACCTGGATATGTTATGTCCAGGGTGTTGTTCTTGAGTTCTATCTGTTCTTCCGTACAGCAGTAGGACATCAGTTTGTCCTGCTCAGCCTGTGTCAGTTCTGGCCAGAGGTCACGGGCTATGACATCCATGGTCTTTCCAAATTCCCCCTGGAGGATCTGGGCGTTCACTTTTTTTGCCTTGAAGCCGGAACGGTCGATAGCCTTGTTCCATGCCACTGCGACGATTCCGGTGGTGTTCCAGATAGTTCCGTCGATGTCGAGGATAATTCCGTCGTAAAAGTCATTGTTCATGCCAACTAGTATAATCAGTTGATGGATATTTTCAACGGAACAAGGAAGAGCCGCCCTTTTTTGCTTTGAATTCTTTAATTTTCTTCCTATTTTAGTTGCAAAACTAGGGCTATGATGTATAATGGTAAGACCTTTTTAACAATGAAGGATTTATGCATTTACTAATGAAGGAGGCAATTGCATGAAAAAGTTGACAGCTACAGTAGTTGTAGCAGCAGTAATGGCAGCGGGAATGTTCGTTTCCTGCTCAAAGTCGGGAGCTTCAGCTTCAGCAAAGAAGTCTGAAGGTAAAGTTCTCAACATCTACGTATGGAATGACGAATTCCCATCACGTTTCAGAGATTACTACGCATCAAAGGTTCCAGCTGATGTAAAGGTAAACTTTGTACAGACACCTAACCAGGGTAACGCTTACCAGGACAAGCTTGATGAAGTTCTTCTTGCACAGAATGATGCTGCAGCAGACGAAAAGGTAGACCTCTTCCTCGTAGAAGCTGACTACGCACTCAAGTATGTTGATACTCCATACACATTGGATGTAAAGAAGGACATCGGTCTTACAGACGCTGATCTTGCAAACCAGTTCAAGTATACAAAGGACATCATGACAGATTCTAAGGGAATCCTTAAGGGTGTTTCTTGGCAGGCATGTCCAGCAGGATATATCTACCGCCGTTCAATCGCAAAGGCTGTTCTCGGAACAGACGATCCAGCAGAAGTTCAGAAGGCTCTCAATGACTGGGACAAGTTCGACGCTGTAGCAGCAAAGGCAAAGGCACAGGGATACTTCATGGTATCTGGTTTTGATGATGCATTCCGCGTATTCTCTGACAACGTAAAGACTCCTTGGGTTGTAGGAAACAAGATCACAGTAGATCCAATGATCAAGCGCTGGGTTGAAATGACAAAGAACTACACAGACAAAGGATACAACAACAAGGCTAACCTCTGGTCAGCAGAAAGCTTCCAGGGTGCAAAGAAGGAAGGAAAGGTATTCGGTTACTTTGGACCAGCATGGTTCATCGACTTCTGTCTCGCACCTAACACAAAGGATGACGCAAACGGTCCAAACGAAGCTGGAAACGGCTCATACGGTGACTGGGCATTCTGTAAGGGTCCAATGGGATTCTCATGGGGTGGAACATGGATTTGTGGTGCTGCAGGTTCAGACAACGTAGAACTTGTTAAGGACATCATGAAGACACTTACTTGCGACAAGGACACAATGGTTCGCATCGCTAAGGAAGCTGGTGACTTCACAAACAACGAACCAGCTATGCGCGAAGTTGCAAAGTCTGACTACCAGAACCCATTCCTCGGTGGACAGAACCACATGGCAGTATTCATCGATTCTGCTGCTTCTATCGACAAGAGCTGCATCTCTATGTACGATCAGGGTATGACAGAAAAGGTACAGGCTGCAATGGCTGACTACTTCAACGGAAAGGTTGATGAAGGTAAGGCATGGGATAACTTCTACACAGCTATCCTTGAGCTTTATCCAAATCTTTCTAAGTAAGTAAAGACTCAGAAATGCCGTCTTTCCAAGGCGGCATTTTTTTTATTTTGCAGGATTGCAGAGCCAAGTCGAAGTATCCTGCAGTCTTATTTTTTCTTTTTCCACTTTAACAATCAGAGGTCTCAATGGAGAATACTGTTGCAACAGCAAAAACTGTAAAGGCCAAGAAGAAGCGTTCCATTCAGTACGACAACTGGGGTTATGCTTTTATTGCACCTTTCTTTGTCATTTATATTATTTTTTCACTCATTCCGCTGGTTACGACTTTTGTATACAGCCTTTTTGAGTATTACCGTGTAGGACTTAACGTAGTAGGTCCAAAATTCATCGGTTTCCAGAACTTTGTTTCGATATTTACTGCAGGTGACAGCCTTGGTAAGTATTTCCTGAACACAGTAATCATGTGGGCCATGGGATTTGTTCCGCAGATTGTAATCTCACTTGTTCTTGCCGTTTGGTTCACAAATACTGAACTCAACCTCAAGTTCCAGGGATTTTTCAAGACTGTAATATATCTTCCAAACCTTATCATGGCTGCGGCATTCGCCATGCTTTTCTTTGCCTTGTTCTCCGCAAACGGACCTATCAATATCCTCATCATGGATCTTGTTAACAAGTCAAATGCAATGGCAATCGCAAACGGATCGGCTCAGCCAATGGAACCTATCCGCTTCCTTACATATACATCATGGACTCGCATCCTCGTTGCTACAATGAACTTTCTCATGTGGTACGGAAATACGACTATCCTTTTGATGGCAGGTGTCATGGGTATTGACAACAGCCTTTTTGAAGCAGCCCGCATCGACGGTGCAACACCAACACAGGTGTTCTTCAAGGTTACAATGCCGCTTCTTCTTCCTATTTTTGTCTTCGTATTCATCACTTCTTTGATCGGTGGTATTCAGATGTTCGATGTTCCACAGATTTTGACAAGTGCAACAGGATCACCTGACCGTACGACAATGACAATCATCATGAAGCTTAACACTCACCTTGGAAGCAAGAATCTCGGACCTGCAGGAGCTACATCAGTTCTCCTCTTTGCAGTAACAGGTATTTTGAGCGGTATTGTCTACAAGACAACAATGGGCCAGTACCAGAACAAGAGATAGGAGGTAAATTATGGAAAAACTTCAAAGCCAGTCACAGATGCTTGCAGCCCGTAGATTTATCTGCTACGTGGTACTTGGATTGCTTGCACTTCTTTCCGTGTTCCCGTTCTACGTCATGCTTATCAACGCAACACGCGCACATCCACAGATTCAGTCTGGATTCTCCGTGTTGCCAAGCGGAAATGCTTTCAGGAACTTCATCAACCTTGTAGGCCATGGACCAAAGCAGCAGGGCGACAACTATCCTGTTCTTCTCGGTATGCGCAACAGCCTTATCATTGCAACTTTCACAACACGACGATCCTTTCGGTCGTCTGCGCGCTGCTCCAGACCCTGATGTGCTCGCTGATCGGCTACGGTTTCGCAAAGTACAACTTCAAGGGCAAGAAGGCATCCTTCAGATTCATCCTTGCGGTCATGATGGTTCCTACACAGGTTTCCACACTTGGGTTCATTCAGGTTATCACAAAGCTTAACCTCATGAACTCATACATTCCGCTCATCATTCCTGCAATTGCGGCTCCTGTCGTATTCTTCTACATGTACCAGTCGATGGAAGCAACACTTCCTTACTCGATTGTTGAGGCAGCCCGTGTTGACGGAAGCAATGAATTCTTTACATTCAATGCGATTGTAGTTCCTATGCTGAAACCGGCTTTTGCAGTTCAGGCAATCTTTGCATTCGTTTCTTCATGGAACAACTACTTTGTTCCGGCTCTTGTCATCAGCAAGAAGCCACTTTGGACAATGCCGATTGTTATTGCAAACGCACGTTCCGCTGATTACATGATGTTTGACCTTGGAATTGTCTACATGCTCATGACTGTTGCAATTCTTCCGCTCATCATCATCTACCTCATTCTTTCAAAGTACATCATCGGTGGTGTAACAGCTGGCGGTGTAAAAGAATAGTTTAAAGACAACGGATGAAATGGGGCGAAGGCCCCATTTTTTATGTCTAAGTATTGACTTATGTATAATTATATGCTTATATGAAGATATGATAAATCAAGAGAACGAAGAAATGCTTGTGAATCTTGCGGAACTTTTCAAGGTTTTCGGGGATTCAACAAGAATAAAGATTCTGTATGCACTCCTCGAAAAGGAAATGAACGTTACGGAAATTTCAGAGGCTCTCAACATGACCCAGCCTGCCATAAGCCAGCAGCTGAGGATTTTGAAGTCCAGCGGTCTTGTCAAGTTCAGGAAGGAAGGGAAATCGGCGGTCTACTATCCGTCTGATGAACACGTAAAAATAATCCTCAACATCGGAATTGAGCATTTAGGAGATTAGATATGAGCTGCTGTTGCTGTGAACACGATCACGAACATGGACACGAAGAACATGAACATGGCGAAGAAATGTCGCTTAAGAAAATAATTCTTTCCGCACTTTTGTTTGCGGCTGGAATCTTTGTTGAAAAATTTTTTGCACCGTCTGCCGGCGACAATGCGATGGTGTTCCGCGGAATATACCTTGCCCTCTACTTTGGTTCATACATTATTTGCGGTCTTCCTGTAATCCGCGAGGCAGTTGAAAGCCTTTCAAAGGGAAAATGCTTCAGCGAATCATTCCTTATGGCTGTGGCTACAATCGGTGCCGTCGTGATTGGCGAATACATGGAAGCATGTGCCGTAATGATTCTGTTCCAGCTTGGTGAATACCTTGAGGACAAGGCATCTGACAAGACAAAGGACACCATTGCAGAACTTCTGGACATCCGTCCTGACACCGCCTGTGTGATCCGCGACGGAAAGGAAGCTGTAATTGATGCCGATGATGTTGAAGTCGGTGAGACCATCATAGTAAAGCCTGGTGAGCTTGTTCCTCTCGACGGAACTATTACAAAGGGCTCCACAATGGTTGATACAAGCGCCCTTACAGGTGAAAGTGTTCCCCGTGAAATCAATGAGGGTGATGAAATCCTGAGCGGTTTTGTGAATACCAGGGCCGTAATTGAAATCAAGGTTACAAAGGAATTCGGTGAAAGCACAGTTTCAAAAATTCTTGACCTCATAGAAAATGCCCAGGAGAAAAAAGCATCAAGCGAAAAATTCATCACACGCTTTGCAAAGGTCTACACGCCTATCGTGTGCATCCTTGCCGTTGCGGTGGCAGTTGTTCCGCCTACAATCCTTGGGTGGGATGAGCACTTCAAGACATGGCTTTACCGTGCCTGTGAAATGCTTGTTGTTTCTTGTCCTTGTGCCCTCGTCATTTCAGTTCCGTTAAGTTTCTTTGCTGGAATAGGACGTGCAGGAAAAGACGGAATCCTTGTGAAAGGTTCAAATTATCTTGAGCTTCTGTCCCGTGCAAAAACAGTTGCCTTTGACAAGACCGGAACTTTGACAAAGGGAGTCTATGAAGTTACTGCCGTTGAGGTTGCTGAAGGCTGCGAACTTTCAAAGGATGAACTTGCTTCCCTTGTGACCCATGCTGAATACTACAGCGACCATCCGGTTTCAAAGTCGCTGAAGAATTTCCACTCTTGCGAAAAATGCGGAAAGCTTACAGTCGAGGAAGCGGAAGAAATCAGCGGACACGGAATCAAGTGCGTTGTCGACGGAAAAAAAGTTCTTGCGGGAAACAAAAAACTTATGCTCCTTGAAAAGGTCCGGGGCTTTGATGAAAAGTCCGAGGCTGCAAGTGATGTCGCAGGTTCAGTTGTATATGCCGCAATTGACGGTGTGTTTGCCGGAAGAATCATCATCAGCGATGTGGTCAAGGAAAACGCAAAGGCAGCAATTGAAAAGCTTCACAAAGCCGGAATCTCAAAGGCCGTAATGCTTACAGGCGACACAAAGAGCAACGCCCAGGCCATTGCTTCATCCATCGGCATTGATGAAGTACGTGCGGAGCTTTTGCCTCAGAACAAGGTTGAGGAAATTGAAAGCCTCATGAAAAGTAATTCCGGCGGAACTGTAGTCTTTGTTGGAGACGGAATCAACGATGCACCAGTTCTTACAAGAAGCGATGTTGGAATCGCCATGGGTGCCATGGGAAGTGATTCCGCAATAGAGGCGGCCGACATTGTAATCATGGATGACAACATCGAGAATGTTGCGCTTGCAGTAAGGCTTGCAAAGAAGACCATGGTCAATGTTAAACAGAACATTGGGTTCAGCATTGCGGTAAAGGTTGTGATTCTTGGATTGTGCGCATGTGGTTTCGTGAACATGTGGCTTGCAATCTTCGGCGATGTAGGCGTGTGCCTTCTTACAATATTGAACAGTATCAGGCTGTTGAAAAAGAAATAAGATTAAAAAAGAATAAAAATCAGCTCCCGTCTGGAACCCGGTCAAGCCTGCTGGGGTGTTCCCGCCAAGCTGTTGTAAAGCATCGGACAGAAGTCCGATGAGATATGAATGGGTCGCAAAACGCAGTTTGACAGGAACTGGTTATATTCACTCCGGTGTTCCCTTTGCCCCTGTGACATTCCTGGAGAAATCAACTAAAATGATCTTATGATTCAGTTAGTTGCTTTTTTAGGAAATTACGGAAAGGAATACGAAGATACAAGGCACAATGCAGGATGGCTTTTTGAAGCTGCATTGCCTTTTGCAGATAAGATTTCATGGCAGTCAAAATACAAGGCGGATTTCTGCTGCGTTGACTATGATGTTTTTGCAACATGGCTTAAAGATGCAGGGCTTATCAAAGAGAGGGACAACGGAACTCTTCCGATTCCCGACTGTGCGCCAAAGAAAATCTATTTCATGAAGCCAATGACCTACATGAATTTGAGCGGACAGGCAATTGGGGAAGCGGCACGATTTTTCAAGATTCCGGCTTCAGATGTGCTTGTCGTTCATGATGAGATTGAACTTCCTTTGGGTACTGTTGGCCTCAAATGGTCCGGCGGTCTTGGCGGCCACAATGGACTTCGCTCGACAAAGGAAACTTTTGGGACGCCAGACTTCTGGAGGATCCGCATCGGTGTAGGCAAGCCTGCCAATGGAAATGTTGCCGACTATGTCCTCGGTTCATTCACAAGTGATGAAAAAATCACACTCTCCCAAATTTTCACAATGATGAATCCAATGTTTGCAAAATTCCTCACGATCAAAGACGCAACAAACCTTCAGAAAGAGTGGAATAAAAAGAAACTGGTGGAAGTGTAGGGCTGGAATGAGTAAAAGATAAAGCCGCCCGTCATTGCAAGGAGCTTATGTGCAGGATTGCTGTACTTCGATAAACTCAGCAACCGCGTAGTCGAAGTATCCTGCATC
>CALELJ010000150.1 GCA_937902445.1 uncultured Treponema sp.
CCAGTCGGTAGAGCAACGGACTCATATTCCGTGTGTCATAGGTTCGATCCCTATTGCCCCTAAGAAGATCAAGACTTTTCAGGTTTCTGAAAAGTCTTTTTTGTTTTGGTGAAAATACACCAGAACCATTAAATATTCACTTTAATGTATAAATATGCATTTTTACTTGCATATTCTGCATAAATATGTATACTTAATTTTCAGAGGTTATAATTATGAAAGCAGAAAAATTCAAGAGTCCATTCAAAGGCAGAAGCCTTCTCAACTGGATTGACTGGACACCAGAAGAAATCAATCAGATTCTTGACTATGCATTCCTCGTGAAGAAACAGTCTCACAAGGGAGAAGTCCACCAGAGATTCCTTGGCAAGACCATTGCCCTTATTTTTGAAAAACGCTCGACACGTACACGTTCTTCCTTTGAAACAGCATTTGGAGAAGAAGGAGGTCATCCTGTATTCATGTCCACAGCAGACATCCAGCTTGGAGAAAAGGAAAGCGTAAAGGATACTGCACGCGTACTCGGAAGAATGTTCAGCGCAATTGAATTCCGCGGTTTCAAGCAGCAGCACGTTGAGGAACTTGCAAAGTATTCAGGAATTCCTGTAATCAACGGCCTTACCGATGAGTTCCACCCTACACAGGTTCTTGCTGACATCATGACACTCAAGGAGCATTTCGGTTACCTCAAGGGACTGACTCTCTGCTTCTGCGGCGACGGACGCAACAACATGGCCCGTTCCCTCATGCTTATCTGCGCAAAATTTGGAATCAACTTCTCAATTTTTGCCCCGAAAGAACTTTCACCGGACGAAGAAATCATCAGAATCTGCACTCCATTTGCACAGGCCTCTGGAGCCAAGATTACAATCTCAGATGAAATTTCAGTTGTCAAAAACGCAGATGCGCTTTATACTGATGTTTGGGTTTCTATGGGTGAAGAAGCGCTCAAGGAAGAACGCTGCAAACTGCTTCAGCCATACCAGGTAAACAAGGAATTGATGGCCGCTACGGGAAAGCCTGATACCATTTTCTTGCACTGTCTCCCTGCCGTAAAGGAACAGGAAGTTACAGAAGAAGTTTTCGAAAGCGAAGCAAGCAAAGTATGGGATGAAGCTGAGAACCGCAAGCACACAATAAAGGCAATCATGCTTGCCCTTGTGGACTAAGGAACACCAAGGAAGGAATTTATGAAGAAGTTACTATTGGCACTTGCATTTGCAGCATCACTGGTTCTCCCTATGGCAGCAGAAGATGCAAAGGAAAGCTCACCACGCGTATGGGACCACGGAGACAATGTTTCCTCTATTACATACCAGAATGTACGTTTCTATAAGATTTACGACACAAAGGATTCTTATGTTGTCCTTTATGAAAAGCAGGGAGTAAAGATCGGTACAGCCGTACTTCCAAAGAAATGGTCTGAAAACAAGGAAGGAGCAAGAAAGCTCTTGTTCCGCAACGCACCTGCAAAGATCGGTCCTTACATGACAATCATCAAGAAGGACGGAGAATTCCAGAAGGTCTGGGTTACAGTTCCTACAAACCGTTTCAATCCTGTTTGGGCAATGGCTCCAAATGGAATGTCTGTTGATGGATCAGACGCTGATTCACTCAATATTGAACTTTAATCCTGCTGACTGCTGACATCCAGCACTCTTACGAAGGGGCTGTCCAAAAAGCATTTTTCTAGGATCATTGAGCCTGTCGAAATGACCAGACCACTGAACATTGTGGTTTCGACAAGCTCAACCACCCTGAGATACGCTTATTGGACAGCCTTTTTTTTTCTGTCTTGTACAGCATTCCACTTGCCTGTATACTGCTTTGCAGGAAGGATTAACATGCAAATCATTACAGAAACACAGCTTTCAAATTTCAAGAAATTTCTTGAGCTCCACGACAGTTTCATTATCGCAGGACACAAGGATCCTGACGGTGACTGTATATCTTCCTGTCTCGGGCTTTCCTATATAGTTGAAAATACAGGCAAACCATACATCATGCTCAACGCCGGACCTTTCAAGAGAATTGAAATCAAGGAATATGCCGGTTTTTTCAGGAACGACATTCCTTTCATGACACAGGACGAAAGAAACAGGTGCGGACTGATCATGACGGACTGTTCGGAAATAATCCGGCTTGGGGAAATCGACGGAGACCTGAAGGGATTCGACACTTTCATAATCGACCATCACAAAACAGCCGGTTCCAATGGGGAAAACACAATAATCGACCCTACCTCACCTGCCGCATCATGCCTTGTACAGCAGCTTTTTGAGGCCCTGGTAGGCAAACCTACGGAACAGCAGGCAAACACCATTTTCTTTGGCGTATGCACAGACACAGGATTTTTCCGTTTCCTTACTGAAAACAGCGCTGAAGTTTTCCGCAGCACAGCAAGACTTGTTGAAGCCGGTGCAAACCCGCGCAAAACATACCAGAAAATGACCAGCGGCAAATCATGGAATACAAGGAAGCTTTTGAGCATAATGCTGGACCATGCGGAGCGTTACTGCGACGGAAAGCTTGTAGTTACCTACGAATCCATGGAAGACACAAGAAAATTCGGCCAGGAAGGACGTGACAGCGACGCTTTCTATTCACTCATGCTTGAGGTTGAAGGCATAGAGGCAGTTGTTTTCGTAAGGCAGGAGACAGAACATTCCTGTACCATCGGCTTGAGATCCCGTGAAAAGTGTGATGTAAGCGAAATCGCACAGAAATTTGGCGGTGGCGGTCATAAAAACGCATCGGGGGCCAGCACTGAAGGCAGGACCGAGACCCTCATTCCACAGATAGTGAAGGAATTTTCAAAAGTTCTTTAACAGGCAGCTGAATGAAAAGCAGCAGAAGCGGTAGTTTTCCTACGGTTTCTGCTGTTTTTTTTTCGCATCAAAGGAGTTCCGTCGTAAAAAAAGGCTGAAATCATAATTAAATTCACATTTTCCCGATGGCACGGCAATTGCATAAGTTCAGCAGGGGATTTTTTGTCCAGACACGAAAGATTCCCAACTACAAAGAGAGGATGAACTTATGGAAAATGCGAGAAAAATTGTTTCTGACTACAAAAGCGGAAGGATTTCAATACAGGAGGCCTCAAACGCCCTTATGGAGATTCTTTTCACCCACAAATATGAATTCGGCCTTGCAGGTTTTGACGAAGATACCTTTTCAGATTTTCTTGTTTTCATGAGGGAACGTTTTGAATCGATCCTTATTAAATATGATCCAAGCCTAAGTGATTTCATGACATACCTCCACAGCGTAATCAACATGACTGCATACTGGTGGAAAAAGATGAGCCGGCTGAAACTGGAAAATTCCATCTGCTGCCAGTATCTTTGCATCGAGGAGAATTTCATATCGGCTGACTTTTCACCTGATGAGTCTGATTTTTACGTTGAGGAACCGCTTCCGGACAACAAGATCACACTTTACAGGCTTAAGAAAACAACTTCACGCAACCTGCAGATAAAATCACCGTCACATGAAAGAAGACGCCCCCTGACCAGGGAACACATCGGTGAAATTCTTTCAGTCCTGGCCCTTAAAACCTGCCACGACATAACACCGGACTTCATAGCATATGTGGCAAAAATCAACGGTATGGAGAAAGCCGCATTCGAGGATACTGTGGAAAAGGCGGAACTTTCCATACGGCTCAAGGTCGACAGGATACAGAGGCTTGAACGGAAAAGAAACTATTCCTATTACTACAGAAAGAGAAAATTACTGTGCGGAAAAGACAGGGAAAAGGCGGATTCCGGACTTCCCTTCGATGAGGTCTATCATATCCATGACACAAGATGGAGGAAAACCATAGCGGACCTGGAGAAACTGAAACCAAACCTGGTGCCGACAAACCTGACTGTGGCGGAACTTCTGAGCATTTCTCCACGAAAAGTAACGGCCCTGCTGGAGGAAGCAAAAGAACGGGCTGATGAAATCAGGGACTTCCTTACCAGAATGGAAATAACATGAGTTTATTCATTCATGTTTATTGCCACTTTTTTGTTATAGTGATAATGTAAAATCATGAAAATTTATCTTGCAACTGGAAATTTGAATAAAAAACGCGAGGTTCAGGAACTTTTTCCTGAACATACGGTTGTAATTCCCAAGGATGAGGGAATAACCTTTGATCCTGAAGAAACCGGAACCACTTTCTATGAAAACAGCCTGATCAAGGCAAAGGCACTCTGGGATATGGTGCACTGCCCTGTTCTTGCCGATGATTCCGGAATCTGTGTTGATGCCCTTGGTGGTGCTCCCGGAATATATTCATCCCGTTATGCAGGCCCTGATTTCATGAAGGGAAAACCAGACGGAACTAAAGTTTCCCAGGCTGAACAGAATGAATTCATCGTGAAGCAGACAAGCGACGCCATCAAAAGTGGTTACTCAGGCGGAAGAAAGGCACACTATACATGCGCGATGGTACTTTATATGGGTCCCGACAGACTTTTTGTATGCCAGGAGACCATGGAAGGTGAAATCATAGACGACATTTCAAACGCCCGTGGAAACGGTGGCTTTGGATACGATCCTCTCTTCTATCTTCCAGATTATGGAAAGACCGCAGCTGAACTTACGGCAGACGAGAAAAATGCCATTTCCCACAGAGGAAAGGCAAGCCGTCTTCTGAAAAAGCTTGCGGAAGACCTTCTGAAAACAAATTGACAACCATAGATTAACATGACATATCAATTGGGAATCGGAGAAACGAAATGAAATTCTACAATTCATACAAATTCAAAATTCTTTCACTGCTTTCATTTTTCATCGCATTTATTTCAGTAGTGACAATCCTTGTTGCAAACAACGCCATCAAGGACACTGCCCTCAAGGTATTCACACAGCAGGGAACAAAGGTTGTCAAGAGAGCCCAGTACAAGATCGATCCTGAACAGTTTGAGCAGCTTTCAAAGACAATGGATGATTCGGAGCCCTACTACCATGAACTTTTCACGGAACTGTACTCAATAAAGAACGATTCAACATGTAAATTCCTTTACACCATGATTCCTTCAGGCGGAAACTATTTTACCTATGTTGTCGACGGAAGCACCAGACCTTCAGACGAGGAGAATTTCTCTCCTATCGGAACAAGGGAAGACCTTTCAAGCTACGGCGAGTATCCCCACAGGGTTCTCGAGGAACGCGATCTTGTCGTTTCTGACCTTGTTGAGCAGGAAGGATGGGGATGGGCCATCACAATCTATGCCCCTATCATAAATTCTGGAAAGGTTGTTGGATTCGTAGCCTGTGACTTTGACGTAGGCAATGTAATGAGAATCCTCAGGAACGCAAGAAACCTGATGATAATAATCTGCTCGGCACTTGCTGTATTGTGCATATCCTTGCTTTTCTCCTACATCTCACACTTCTTCAAGAAACTTACAAACGTTTCAGTGAAAATGGAAGAAATTTCATCAGGTGAAAGCGACCTTACGGCAAGAATCACTGTAAAAGGCCATGACGAGCTGAACCTTCTTTCGACAAGATTCAACATGCTCATGGAAAAGCTGCAGACCATGTTCCGGTCAGAAAAAAGCACTGTATTCTCTCTTACCACCAACTCGGAGGACCTGAAGGACCGCAACCAGCAGACCCTTACCCTCATAGACCAGGCAGGTACATCGATAAATGAAATCTACCAGCAGGCCCAGTGCCAGAACAACCTTACGTCTGAGGCAAACGGAACTATTGAAGATTTCGTAGAATCCGTAATACTTCTCGACGAAAAGGCACAGAACCAGATTTCCGCCATCGAAAATTCACAGAGGGCCGTTGAACAGATCACACGGAACGTCAATGAGGCAGGAAACACCATAGACTCGATCCTCGAGGAATATGGAAATGTTGTCGCAAAATCACAGGACGGAAAGCAGAAACAGGCTGACGTTACCCAGAAGATCGTTGTCATCCAGGAATTCGCAAAGAAACTTGAACAGGCAAACAAGATCATCAATGAGATTTCTTCCCAGACAAACCTTCTGGCACTCAATGCTTCTATCGAGGCAGCCCGTGCGGGAGAAGCAGGACGAGGCTTTGCGGTAGTTGCTGATGAGATCA
>CALELJ010000151.1 GCA_937902445.1 uncultured Treponema sp.
AGCAGGTTCTTTGAACTTGCCCTCGATGCAGGTCTCAGTGCCGCCATCATAAATCCTGCAAGCCAGCCCATGATGGACAGCTACCGTGCCTACAGAAGCCTTGCCGGTTTTGATGAAAACTGTCTTGAATACATTGAAACCTACACAGGAACTGTTGATCCGACTACAGCAAAAGCAAAGGAAAAGATTCTTCTTGATGCTGTCGCCGACGGAACCATTTCCATCAGCGTAAACACTCCCGGCAGCGCAAGCCAGACTGTCACCCCCAGGCGGGCCCCTGTAAAGACAGGGGATACAGCGGAAAAGAAAACTGAAAATTCTGAAAGCAGACTTTTTGCAGACAAAGATGAAGACATCCTCATAAAGATAATTGAAAAAGGATTTAAGGACCAGGCCGGAAGCGCAACAGAAAAACTTCTTGAGACAAAGCAGCCTGTAGAGATCATCGACAACTGCATAGTTCCGGCTTTGGACAACGTTGGAAAAGATTTTGAAAAAGGAAAGAAATTCCTTCCTCAGCTTTTGCTCAGCGCCGAGACGGTCAGCAATTCCTTCTCAAAAATCAAGGAGACAATGGAAAATTCCGGTCAGGCACAGGAAAGCAAAGGAACTGTTGTAATCGCCACTGTCTTTGGAGACATCCACGACATCGGAAAAAACATTGTTCGGGCCATGCTTGAAAACTACGGTTACGAAGTGATCGACCTTGGAAAAAATGTTCCGGCGGAAGAAATTGTAAAAACCGTAATTGAGAAGAACATCAAACTTGTTGGCCTGAGTGCCCTCATGACAACTACAGTCGCAAACATGGAAGAAACCATAAAACAGCTGCACAAGGCTCTTGCAGAAAACAGCAAAGAATGCAAAATTGTTGTTGGCGGCGCAGTCCTTACAGAAGATTATGCTGAACGTATTGGAGCCGACTATTATTCAAAAGACGCAATGCAGACAGTTGCCATTGCAAAGGAAGTATTTGGAAAATGATCAGAGATTTCAAAAACCGCAGACTAGACACTTTCAATCCAATCAGGGCATACATACACATTCTGTTCAGCCTCAAGGGAATCGTCGTATTGTTCAGATTCCTTGGAATCGTCCTGCACAAGTTTTTCTTCCTGCAGTATTTTGAAAAAATCCACATCTACAGGATTCCGGTAAAAAGTGTCGATCATGAGCTTGACACGAAAGTTCCATTCAGGGAAGAACTTGCCATGCTTTACCTCGACTTCATCAACTACTGGATCCATCCCCTTTCCATGATGATAAAGAAATTCGGCCACAGAAAAGGAGTCAGACTTTCAGTTGAATACCTGAACCGTATCGTCACTACATACAACGAAGCCTACAAAGTCTACAGCCGGAACCTTACGACAACAGTCAGACCAAAACCAAAAACAAAGGCAGTAAAGAACATACAGCGTGTTGATCCCCACTACTGCTGCGTACCAAGCCTCCACATCGCCATCATAGTCCTGACGATTTCATTTTATAAGATGCTCTTGAACCGCGAAGATTTCAGCGAAGATGAAAGAAACAACTGGTATGATGAAATTTACAGCCACGGAATCAAAATTTCGGAATCCGTCCTTTACATGAAACAGCACAGCGTCAACTGCATTCCTGCGGCAATTTTCATGATGACTGTTACTTTCCCTGACATCATGAACAGGCAGCTGGCGGAAAAAATGATAGGTGATCTTTTCAAGGATGAAAATGATGTTACGGAAGAAAACAAAAGAGAAATCCGTTCGTACATACAGAATTTCTACAACAGGATGATGGATGGATGCACATCGCCTGAACAATGGTCCCAAGTCGTTCTTGACTGGCTCGGGACCTATATTCCTTTTAATCCACAGTATTAAAGGGAAGTCAATTCCTTGACTTTTTCAACAAGCTTTGCCTTCATTGTCTCAACATCATTCTTGTACTCAGCGATGATGCGGACAAAGACAGAGCCTGCAACAATGGCGTCAACAGTATTTGCAAGAGCATGAGACTGCTCTCCGTTTGAAATGCCGAATCCACCATAGACCTTTGAACCACCGGCACCGACCTTCTTGAGGAAGCTGATGGTTGCCTCGTCGATGGTGGTTTTTGTTCCAGTGATTCCGGCACGCAATGCGGCATAGATGTACTTGAATCCAGCGTTTGCAAGTTTTGCAAGGCGTTCTTCAAGTTTTTCTTTATCATAATCACTTTGTGTTTGAGTAA
>CALELJ010000152.1 GCA_937902445.1 uncultured Treponema sp.
AAATAGAGAATGAATAAAAAATTTATTTTCTAGCGATATAAACTATATCTGTTGTGATACTGCCGTCCATTTCGGTGTATGGCAGTTCATAGGTTTTTAGTATTTTGAATCCTGCTTCCTGCATATAACGAGCGACTACTTCCTTGCTGTGGTAATGGATTTCAAAAAGGTTGTCGCCGCCAAAAGAAACTTTTTCCATCTGAACAACTTCCACACTTTCCGGTCTGTTTCCCTTTGAATCTGTCCTTACATCCATAAAATTAAGATAGAAAACACCGCCATCATTTAAGTTATTCCAAACATTCAGAATACACTTTCTAGTTTCCTCAGTGGAAAGATAAGGAATGCCAAAGCCAAGCACAACTGCGTCAAACAGATGTCCTGTGTTTTTCTTTCCATCAAAATCAATTATGGATGCTTCAAAGAAATTTCCGTCAGGATTATTTTTTCGTGCCTCTTTGAGCATTCCGCTTGAAAGATCGACTCCAGTAATGTGCAATCCCGAAATCTTGTTTGCAAGATACAAAGAAATCTGTGCCGGTCCACATGCCAAGTCCAGGATTTCGCCATTCTCAGGAATATAGGACGCAAATTCATCGTAAGATTCATTATAGTTTGTAAGAGAAGCATGTTTCTGTGCATAAACTTCCGCAACATTATTGTAGCTTTCAATCGTAATCTTCTGATTTTCTGTCATGATATACACCTTTATCCATCAAAACTTTCGTTTATTGCAACTAATCTACACAAGCAAGAATTGAATTGCATTGAAGAAATATCCGACAAGAATGATTCCGGCTACGCAGACCGCAATGAAAGTACCTAGCAGTTTATTTTTGATTGCTTTCTTCAGCATGATCATGGACGGAAGGCTGAGTGTCGTTACTCCCATCATGAATGCAAGGACAACCCCGAGCCTGGCTCCTTTTGAAAGCAAGGCTTCCGCAATTGGAATGCATCCAAAAATATCAGCATACATTGGAACCCCTGCAATCGTTGCAATGATTACTCCCAAGGGATTTCCTGTTCCGAGGAATTTTATAATTACCTCTTCAGGAATCCAGTTATGAATCACTGCTCCAATTCCAACACCAATAAGGATATAGAGAATTACTTTCCTAAAAGTTCCAGCAACCTGCTCCCATGAATATTTAAGCCTGTCTTTTACAGTCAATTCTTCCTGGGGTAGTTCGATGGCTTTTGCATTGCGGATGAAGTCTGCAACCTGATTTTCCATATGCAGCTTTTCGATTATTGTTCCGCCTGCAACTGCTATGACAAGTCCAAGGAGTACATAAACTACTGCTATCTTCAGACCAAATATGCTCATGAGAAGCACAAGGCTGCCCAAGTCTACCATGGGAGAAGATATAAGAAAGCTGAAAGTTACCCCTAGTGGAAGTCCAGCCGCCGTAAATCCCATAAAAAGCGGAATAGAAGAACACGAGCAAAATGGCGTTACAGTTCCAAGGAGAGCCGCAATCACCCTTCCCCATATTCCCGTGAAGCGTCCAAGAATACGGCGGCTTCTTTCAGGCGGAAAGAATGACTGAATGTATGAGATGATGAAAATCAGGACACAAAGAAGAACCGAAATCTTGATGATGTCATAGATGAAGAAATGAAGGCTGGCCCCAAGTTTTGTTGAAAGATCAACATGCAAAACCGTCAGCAGTCTACCGAGCACAGCATGGAGCCACTTCATTCCGAAAATCTGATTCTGGATAAAATCCCATACATTCATAAATGGTTTCCTATTTTAAAAGCTTGATGATTTCGTCTTTTGAAAGAACTTTCCCAACACTCGCAATCTTTTCATTGATGACAATACACGGCATGCTCATGACTCCGTAGCCTGCGATTTTTTCCATGTCGGTTACAAACTCAATGTCAGTCGCAAGATTGATTTCCGCACAGGCATCGATTACATTCTGATGGAGCTTGTGGCAGTTTGTGCATCCGCTTCCCAAAACCTTGATTGATGAAATTACCTTTGCATCGCTGTTTCCACAACAGCAGCATCCTTCATTTGTCATATTTGCCTCCAAATAAAATTATTTTTTACAGCATGTCATGCTTTCAATAACAGATTTGAATTCCCTGAACTTTTCACAGTTGATTGAATAGTATGTCCAGGTTGCTTCTTTTCTTGATTTTACAAGCTCACAGTCAGCAAGAATTTTCATATGATGAGAAAGTGTCGGCTGTGTGATATTGAATTTCTCCAGGATCTTACAGGCACACAACTCGCCTTTTGTAAGAAGCCTTACAATCTGAACCCTGTGAACGTCACCAAGAGCCTTGCATATTTTTGCAATGATTTCGTCTGTCATACACATCCTTTCATAGATAACTGTCTATATTAAGAATACAAACAAACATAGATAATTGTCAATATTTTACAGTCATTAAATCTCAGGTCTGTTGCAAACAGAAATAAGAAGTGATGCAATTTCGATATTGATGACTTTCTGGATACATCCGAAACCCAAGCCTACCTGGTTGACTTTTCAAACATCTGTTCCAGCATATATTTACCTGTTTCAGTTTTGAAAACATTCTTTTTCATCTCCGGTATGGAGTCACGTTTACAGTATCCTTCCATAAGATTTACTATATAGTCGGCTTCAACAAGAATCTGAAAATCAATTCCATCAATGGCCTTGTATGTGTGATGATGTCCAATGATAAAACAGATTCTTTCGACATCTTCTGCAGGAATTCCCAGAGGTGCCAACAGAGCTTTTGCGATGGCTGGGCCTTCTGCTTCCTGGTGCTGAGGTTGGCTGTTCCCATATTTCTCCTTGCTGACCTTTACTCCTATATCATGAAGATACGCTGCAAGTTCAGTTATCAGAAGAGTATGAGCATCGACATTTTCCATTTGCGCAATCAGGACACTATACTCATGAACAGCCATAAGGTGATGAATATTTGGTCCGTCAGGGTCGTAGTCAAAAATGGATTTTAGAAGGTTGTTGAAATTCATTATATTTTCCCTACTGGTCATCAGGTTTCTGACCGTCATGAGCAAGCCATTTGCATTCCGTGATTTCCATATTTGTAAAGGTTGCCCTAAAAGAAGAGTCTTCCGGACTGCAGGCGTAAATACCGAACTGAATTTCACCAGCTGCCTTGTACATGTGGCAGATTCTCATCTGCTTAAATTTGATTCCGTCTTCTGAACATTCGATACAGTAATCATCTTCGCGGCGGCTGAAACGGTACCACATTGATTTGATGTTTGCAGGAATTTCAGTTGTTGCCCAGTCTGAATATCCGTTGTTTGTTGCAACACTTCCAAGATGCTGGAATTCATCATTTTCAAATTCGATACTGCCTTTGAGCCAGTTTTCACTGTCAAGGTACATGACAACTCCACACTGGTCAAAACGACACTTGCTTTCAAACTCAGTTTTTACGATGAATGAGAAATACTTTTCCGAAGTTTTCATTTGAAGAACGGGAGCATTGTCGTTCCTAAAATGATAGTAAGTACGCTGCCACAGATCAGTGTGAGGAGATGTGGTGATTTCAATTTTGTCGTCTGTGATTTTGTAGTCAGCCGGCTCACGAGTCCATGTCCATTTTGTTGATTTAACTTTCATGATTCCACCTATCCAAAATCTATTTCGCTGTTCTGACACGTGTTACGCACAGTGCACCAGCAAAATAGATTTTTATTAATCCATAATATTTGAATATGAGGAACAAATCTACCATCTCTTTGATGGCACAGTGGATAATTGAAAATTGAAAAGATTCAAATGGAATATTTATTTATTATTGCAATAAACATTTTCCTGTGCCAGAAGCTTATATCTTGAAGGCTGTCTGTCCTTCAGATAGAAGAGTCCTGAAAATTCAACTTCCCTGCCGATGAAAAGAGATTTCTTCAAGTCACCGATTTCATGGAAAATGATTTTTTCTTCATCGCCTGTAGTCTCCAAGATTCTTCCATTTGGACCGATAATGTTGCTGTGTCCAAAATAATCTGAAACACCGCAAAGTCCTATCTGATTGGCAGAAACAAAGAAACATCCGTTCTGAAGTGCCGTAGCCCTTTCGCACAGATCGTAGCTGTAGTATCCCTGATCCATATCAAGATTATGGTCTGCTGTTCCATGGCATGTCGCAGTAGGTTTCAGTATAATCTCCGCTCCACCAAGAGCAAGTTCTCTGCCAGATTCCGGGAACCAGGCATCATAACATATCAACATGCCAAGCTTACCTATTGGCGTGTCAAAAACCGGGAATCCATCGCCTGCGTAATATGCATGAACCTCATCCGCCGGTTGATGAACCTTGCGATATTTACCAATAAAACCATCGGGTCCTACAAGAACAGCCGTGTTATAAAGCTTGCAGTCAACTGTCTCATCTTTTTCTGTCATTCCAAAACAGACATATATTTTGCGTTCCTTTGCCTTGTCGATGATGGCCTTTACTGAAGGTCCATCCGGAACTGTTTCGGCATTTTCATATTGATAAAGGAATTCATTCTTTGACATATCGGCGGATGTATCCATAGCTACAACAGAAGTCAAATATCCCTGAAGAGCCTGTTCCGGCAGAACAAGAAGATCTGCCCCATTATCCGCCGAAGCATCGATAAAAGAGAGCATCTTCTCAAGATTTGCTTTCTTGTTCCTTTCACAATGCATTGCTGCTGTTGATATCTTAAGCATAGAATATACCTCCTGTATGTTCTTCTGTAGAACAAAACCACTAAGAAAACATACAGGAATATTTTATGAAAACTTACAAAATATATCAGAGAAAAAATTCACATTATCCATGAAAATAATCAGAAATTATGCCCTTTTCCACTCCGTACATTTATCAAAAAAGTAACCCATGATTCTCATGTCGGAATCAAGTTCCGGATGAAATGAAAGGCCGATCTGATTTTTATATTCCACGGCAACAATTTTATCATCAACAATGGAAAGCACGTTCACGTCTTTTTCAACTTCAGAAATGACAGGAGCCCTTATGAAAGTCATGGGAACGTTTTCCATTTTGCCAAAACCGGAAACAGTTTTAAAACTTCCAAGTTGACGGCCATAGGCATTCCGCTGAACTGTCACCGGCAAAGTCTGAAAGTGTCTAAGGCTGTCATTGTTTATGTTCCTGCTGAGAAGAATCAAACCTGCGCATGTTCCAAGAATCGGAACCCCATCATCAATAAGTTTTTTTAATGAATCAAACATTCCAAGTTCCCTTATGAGCTTTCCCTGCACCGTGCTTTCTCCACCAGGTAAAATTAAGCCATCAAGATTTGAAATGTCTTTCACTCCGCGAAGTTCAACAGTCTCACAGTTGAATTTCCGCAGCATCATTTCATGCTCAATGAATGCCCCCTGAACAGCAAGAACCCCAATCCTCATTATCTGCCCCTTTCTTCCATGATGAGCTGGATTTCATTTTCATTGATGCCGACCATAGCCTCCCCTAAATCTGCGGAGATTTCAGCTATCAGTTTTGTATCATTGAAATTGGTGACAGCCTGAACGATTGCAGCAGCGCGTTTTGCAGGATCCCCAGACTTGAAAATTCCAGAACCTACAAAGACACCTTCAGCACCAAGCTGCATCATCAATGCTGCGTCAGCAGGAGTTGCTACACCACCAGCAGCAAAATTCACCACTGGCAGTTTTTTATTCGCATGGACATACTGCACAAGTTCGTAAGGTACCTGAAGATTTTTTGCAGCCTCAAAAAGTTCATCCTCACGCATGGACGAAAGTCTTGCAATTTCAGAATTCATCTTTCTCATGTGTCTTACAGCCTGGACAATGTCGCCTGTTCCAGGTTCACCTTTTGTCCTTATCATGGACGCACCTTCATTTATCCTGCGCAGAGCCTCTCCAAGATCCCTGGCTCCACACACAAATGGAACCTTGAAATTTCTCTTGTTGATATGATAGACATCATCGGCCGGAGACAGAACTTCCGACTCATCAATGTAATCGATTTCAATTGCCTCAAGAATCTGGGCCTCAACAAAATGTCCAATCCTGCACTTTGCCATTACAGGAATACTTACCGCTTCCTGAATTCCCCTGATCATTTTTGGATCGCTCATTCTCGAAACACCACCAGCAGCACGGATGTCAGCCGGAATTCTTTCAAGGGCCATTACCGCACATGCACCGGCAGCTTCCGCAATTTTTGCCTGCTCAGGAGTCGTAACATCCATGATCACACCGCCCTTCAACATCTGGGCAAGACCTTTATTCAATTCGTACTGTGTTCCTTCCATATCATCCACCTTAAAAAAAAGATGTTGAAACAATGCAAAAAAACTGATATTAAATAAATAGTCAAATTAAAGAATTTTTAGATGCCAGATTTTTTCAGCGAGGAACCATGCTTACATACGATTTTTCCGATGCAAAAGGCCCACTCTACAAGGAACTCTATCAAAAGATAAGAAAGGACATACTCAACGGAACTGTAAAGGCCGGCGAAAAACTGCCATCAAAGCGCACCCTTGCCCAGAATCTCGGCGTAAGTACCATTACGATTGAAAACGCATATGACCAGTTGATAAGCGAAGGCTATTTGTACAGCGAATTGAAGAAAGGTTATTTTGTAAGCGACATAAAGAATCTTTCAAAGCCAAAGGTAATTCACAAGCCGGAACTTAATATCTGCATCAATAGAAAAACTGATTACGATTTTGATTTTTCATCCAACAACGTCGAAGCCAAAAACTTTCCTTTTTCAATCTGGGCAAAACTCAGCCGGGAAGTACTATCTGAAATGCAGTCGCAGGTTCTTCAGGTTTCTCCAAGTTCAGGAATAGAAGATCTGCGAAAGGCCATTTCAAAACATCTTCTTTCATTCCGTGGAATGTCCGTAGATCCAGATCAGATAATAATTGGAGCCGGAACTGAAAACCTTTATGAGATTCTCATCAAGCTCATAGGTGGCAGCAGGACCTATTGCATCGAAAACCCGGGGTATACAAAAATCAGAAAAGTCTATGAGATCAATAAAGTCAACCATGTATATGCAAACATGGACAAAAACGGAATAAAAATTGAGGAACTCAGACAGTCCAATGCAGACATAGTTCATATAAGCCCAAACCACCATTTTCCAACAGGAATCACCATGCCTGTTTCACGCCGATATGAAATTCTTGGCTGGGCAAATGAAAAAAATGACAGATACATAATCGAAGATGACTACGACAGCGAGTTCAGGCAGAACGGAAATCCAATTCCAACTTTTCAGAGCATCGATGCATTTGGAAAAGTAATCTACATGAATACCTTCTCAAAATCCATAGCCTCGACGATACGTATAAGCTACATGGTACTTCCGGAAAATCTCGCAAACCTATACTACAGGACCATGGACTTCTACTCATGTCCCGTACCAACCTTTGAACAATACACACTCTCGAAATTCATCGACGAAGGTTATTTTGAAAAACACATAAACCGAATGAGGCTTTATTACAGGCGCAAAAGAATAACCGTCCTTAACCTGCTGAAGAAAAATCTGTCGCAAGACGAATGCTCAATCATAGAAAGTGACTCCGGACTTCATCTCATACTTAAGCTCAATTGTTCCATGACAGACAAAGAATTGAAAAAGGCTCTGTCTGAAAAAGGAATCAACATCAACATGCTTTCAGAATACTATGCTTCAAAAAGTGAAAACCTTCAGCACATGTACATTCTGAATTACTCCAATATCAATCTTGAAAAATTTGATAAAGCCATAAAGACATTGAAAAAAATCATCTCATAGATCCCTGTTCTTCCGGGAGAAACTGATGACCTTCTGATGACCAGAAACCTTGCCCTTTAGCTCATGAATGTCTAATTTGATTCAATACAATCCATGAGGAGGTAAGAATTATGGAATGCGTAAAACCAAAATCGGTGGTAGCCTTAGTACTGCTTGCCGTAATTACCGGAGGTCTATTCATGTGCTGCAAATCCACGTGCACGAATGTAAAGAGCGTTTCTGATTTTGATTCGGAAAAATTTCTGGGGGAATGGTATGAAATCGCCAGATATGATTTCAGGTTTGAAAAAAACATGAGTCATGTAAAGGCAAAATACTCCATGAACGAAAACGGAACACTCCGCATCGAAAATTCAGGCTTTGACTATATCGCCGGAAAACAGAAAACCAGAATCGGGAAAGCAAAATTTGCCGGTGAAAAAAATGAAGGAAAGCTCAAGGTCTCCTTCTTCGGTCCATTCTACAGCGGATACAATATCATTGCGCTGGATAAAAACTACAGCCACGCTCTGATAGCCGGCGATGATTTAAGCCTGTTGTGGATTTTAAGCAGAACTCCAGAAATCCCGGATGATGTAAAAGAAAACTATCTTAATATTGCCAGACAAATCGGATACGATGTCGACAAGCTTGTCTGGACAATTCAGTAAATCGCATCAAAAAATGGCAGACTGTTTTAATTTATGATTCAGCCTGCCGTCTCCTACTCGCAGTCAAAGATGGCCTTTGATTCCATGTACTGGGAAAACTTTTCCTTCCACTGGTGGTGGCTATGGCAGTTGTCATAAGATTCAAGAGAACCTTTCTCCATCTCGATGATGATCATAAGATCATATCTGTTGGGTCTGTCTATGCAGTTCCTTACCAGGTTGTATCCGCTCACTCCGGGAACTTCCAGCACGCCTTTAAAAATTGAATCAATCTCCGGCATCATCTGATCAAGAGACGGTGCATCCTTTTTGAATTTTACGATAATATGATGTTTCATTTTCAACCTCAGTTGATTATATCAATTTATATTTTTTTGGGATATAATACAGAAAAGCAATTCTATTTGAAAAACAACGGAGGCCCGTCATGCCATTCATCGATACAAAAGTAACAATGAAACTTTCAGATTCGCAGAAAGAAAACCTCAAGGCAAAACTTGGAAAAGCAATTGCCGTAATGAACAAGTCGGAAACTTACCTTATGGTAGGAATCCTCGACGGTTATGATCTTTTCCTTGGTGGCAAAAAGCTTGTAAAGCTCGTAGATCGAATTCCCTTCCGGCTCCTTA
>CALELJ010000153.1 GCA_937902445.1 uncultured Treponema sp.
GTCACCAGTGCTTTCCATGTTTTTACCTGGATGGATGAAATCTGGCTTTCTTCTTTGTGCACTGATCGTGTTCCCGACGGAATAGAATATGCATTTATCATTTCCTGAATTTCCGGAAGTAAAGACATCCCATTCCTTTGGTACATGCGGATGGTTTATCCACAATATATCGATGCCGGCATCTACAATGGAATAATAAAATTTTTTGCTCTTTTCCGCAATGCTGGATACATATTCTTCCTCCGATGTGTGGAAAGAAAGAATCATCAGTGCGTCGGGATTTTCCCTGCGTTTATCTGAAATTGCCTTGATCAGTTTTTGCCGTCCTTTTTTATCAGGCGGAACATAATCAAACATCTGTGTGAAAGTCTTGAAATTCAAAACCTCAGTAACGGAAGCAAAGAGAATTGTGAATCCATTTTTTTCAATGGTCTTGAATTCTATGCAGTCATTTTCATTCTTCTTTATTCCGGCGGAAAAAATTCCGGCTGGAACTTTGCTGTCAAAAAAAATCTTTGTAGAAAGAATTCCTTCCCTATGAAAATCATTTGTATGATTGTTTGCAAGGCTGAAGACATTGAATCCGCTGTCCATGGCCTTCTGGGCAAAATCCGAGTGGCAGGAAAAAGTAGGGTAGCTGCTCTGGTTCCGGCTGTCATCGACGGGAGATTCGAAATTTGCAAAAGCAAGATCCGCGTTTTTTAATAAAGGTTCTATATCTGCAAAGGTATCAGAAAAATCCCTTTCTGTGATTTCCGTGTGTGCCATAATGTCACCTGCAAACAGAAGTTTTATTTCTTCTTTTTGAGGTGGTTGAATTTTTGAAGAGGCGCATGAAAAAAAGAAAAGCTGGGAAATCAATGTCAGAAGTATTCCTATATTCCGGATCATAAACTTTCTCTACGGAACATGATACTTCTTTTTTTGTTATCCCGCAATCTTCAATGCAGTGCTGTAATCGCTTGGTGTCATTCCAGTGTATGACTTGAACTCGTGGATGAAATGGCTCTGGTCATAGAATCTGTAGTCTGCTGCAATCTTTGAGAATGAATCGATGTTTCCGCTGCTGATTTCGTTGAGTACAAGCTGGAACTTCACGATGTTGCAGAACTGCTTTGCGCTCATTCCTGCATTCTGGTCAAAGAGATGGTTGATGTAGCGTGATGAATATCCTGCAAGTTCCTCAAGCTGGCTGATTTTTATGAGCCCGTTCTTCTCAATGATGATGTCAAGAAGCTGCTTGAAAAGTTCCTTTGTCGATGAGTTTGTTTCAATTGTCTTAAGGAATTTAGATGCAACATCCATTCTCTCGGCAAAAGTTTCCCTGTCAGTTACAAGGGCATAGATTGTCTTGAGGTTGTCTGTTTCAGCCGGAACTATTTTTCCTGCGTTTGCTTTAATTTCATCACCCTTGGAAAACGGATTGTTGCCAGGTTCGAAACGGATTGCAAAGTATTCCGTGTTTGGTTTCATTTCCAGTGTGACTGCCTCAACTGTGTTGTAGACCATGTGGGCTTCAAAGTACTGTCCGCAGGCAATAACAAGGTTTGTGCATCCGTCTGGCAAAAAGGTTACGTTGTTTGAATTTCCATTGTTCCTGCTTGAGAAGCTGTAGAACCAGTATTTGCCTTCTGATTCCACACAATCCTGATAGAAATTTTCAGTCTTAAGTTCAAAAAAAGGCTGAACCGGATCAAGATAAGAAACGCTGTTTTTCATTTTGTAACCCCCAAAATTTTAAAACAAAAAAAAGCGCTGGAGACAGTTATTTCCTGTATCCAGCGCCTTTGCTGTTAACCATATTATTGCATAGCAACGAATATGTGTCAAGCGCGGGGTGGGGAAGCTGGAATCGTAAAATGCCGCTGAGTGCTCCCTTTTTTCCTATACGGACAAAAAAATCTGTGTTATAATGGGGCATTATGTTTGAATCATTTTTAGATTTTCTTATCCCGTTCTCTGGGGCCATGCTTGGTGCTGTTTCCCAGGGTGTTCTCTGGGGAATAATGGCTCTTGGAGTTTACATTACCTTCAAGATTCTTGATTTTGCTGATATGACTGTTGACGGAAGCTTTGCCCTTGGCGGTTGTATTTGTGCTCTTCTAATAGTAAGTGGATTCAATCCGCTTCTTGCGATATTTGTAGCAGCCGTTGCAGGTTCTCTCGCAGGTCTTCTTACAGGTGTGCTTACGACGAAACTCAAGATACCTGGAATCCTCGCGGGTATCCTTGTTCAGCTTGCATTGTATTCCATAAATCTTCATGTTCTTGGTGGTCCAAATCAGCCTCTTTCCCGTGCAAATAAAACCATCATAAACTGGGTGAACAATGCTCTCCATCTTGGTGATATTTTCCCTGTAAGCGCCACATCCCTTTCTGCCCTTATATGCGGAATTATTTTTACGGTTCTTGTGATTCTTGGGCTTTACTGGTTCTTTGGAACTGAAGTCGGTTGTGCCGTCCGTGCAACTGGTGGAAATGAATTCATGAGCCGTGCCCAGGGTATCAATACTGATTTTATGAAAATCCTTGCCCTCATGACCGCCAATGCTCTTGTCGCAATGAGTGGTGCCCTTGTAATGCAGCAGCAGAGGTTCGGCGATGTAAGCATGGGTATCGGAACTATCGTCATCGGCCTTGCTTCCATCATCATCGGTGAAGTAATATTCGGAAAGCGTTTTGGTTTCTGGTGGTGTCTCCTTGGTGTTGTCCTTGGTTCTGTAATCTACCGCATGATCATCGCAATTGTCCTTCAGCTTGGAATGAAGACACAGGATCTTAAACTGCTTTCTGCTGTTGTCGTTGCGATAGCACTTTCCGTGCCTGTAATCAAAAAAAATTTTAAGAAGAAGAGCGTGGCATCCTGAAAAAATCTGAAACCCTGAGTTTTTGATTTTCTATTGAACTTGGAGATTATTATGCTTGAGATAAAAAATATACATAAAACTTTCAATCCGGGTACAATCACGGAGAAAAAGGCCCTCAAGGGTGTAAGCATCACTCTTAATGACGGAGATTTCGTTACTGTCATTGGTGGAAACGGAGCCGGAAAATCTACTCTGCTGAACCATATAGCCGGTGTCTATATTCCCGATTCAGGGAGCATTACCCTTGATGGTGAGGATATTACTGATGTAAAGGAACATGTCCGTGCAAAATACCTTGGCCGTGTTTTCCAGGACCCTATGCGCGGAACAGCTGCCTCAATGGAAATTGAGGAAAATCTTGCCCTTGCTTACAGACGCGGTAAAAGACGTGGATTGAGCTGGGGAATTACAAATGCTGAAAAGGAAATTTACAGGCAGCAGCTGGCCTTGCTTGAACTTGGGCTTGAGGACAGAATGAATGCGAAGGTAGGTCTTCTTTCCGGTGGTCAGCGTCAGGCATTGACTTTGCTCATGTCGACACTGCAGAAGCCGAAAGTGCTTTTGCTTGACGAGCATACTGCTGCCCTCGATCCAAAAACTGCCCACAAAGTACTTGAACTTACAAAATATTTTGTTGAGCGTGACCATCTTACAACTTTCATGGTTACCCACAATATGTCGAATGCCATCCAGTACGGAAACCGTCTTATCATGATGCTTGATGGTCATATCGTCTATGATGTAAGCGGAGAAGAAAAGAAAAACCTTAAGGTCTCAGATCTTCTTGCAAAATTCCAGACGATCAGCGGTGAGGAAAGTACACTTTCTGACAGAATGCTTTTCAGCTAAGAAAATAGAATGTTTTTGCCATCCTCTACCTTCCTTTCCGTATTTTTCTAGCCATGTTGAGTATCGTCCGTAATGAATGTTTACTAAAATAAAGTACTTTATTTTAGTAAATTGTTATAATAGGAAAATTTACCAGACCCGGAGGTGCAGCTTGTACCTGCCGGGTTTTATTTTATATTCATCCCTGGTATCCGGTCCGCATGCTCCTGTGCCGACACCTCTGTGTACGGCGTCAATTGTCAGGATCCAGTTTTCATTTTCCATAAGTTCAAAAGTGTGATTGCATCTGAAAAGTTCTTCTGGAGTGTAGGGTAAAATACTGAATGAAAAATCTCTGTCGCTTTGGATATGGAGTGTTTTTCCTTTTGCCCTAAATTCAATGTATCTGGTTTCTGTTCTAAGTCCGTTTTCCTGCGGTACGATGTAATTCACTCCCATGTCGGAAATCCTGCCTTCATGGAATCCTTTCAATGCTGAAAAATTTCTGTCGCTGTAGTTTTCATGGGGGCCACGGCCGTACCAGAGTATTTCAACATATTCTTTCGGAATTTCAAACTGAACTCCAGAACGGGGATATTCACTTACGGTGTCCGAAAGATTGAATTTAACATCAAGTTCGTGGAATTTTATTTGTTGTTTTTCCAACATTGAGCATGTTGCGAAATTATACTTTTTGCCGTCTTTAATCGATTCGATGGAATAAGTTCCGTCTGAAATCTTTACAGCTTTTGATTCAATGAGACCTGAATTAATCCATTCTTTTGTAGGCTTTCCTGCAAAATCCCATGGGGTCGGGATGTCGTTGACTTTATGAAGCAATGACTTGACGCCTTCGTTTTCTGTAAGTGCATGTTTGATGACAGGAACCGCAGTTGAAAGGATTTCGCCGGCATCGCTGCTGCATTTTTCATCAACACCAAAATCTGTAAATCCCTTTGCTTTCTGAAGTTGGATCTGATCTGTAGAACATACATCACCTTTTTTTGCGAAGGCTGTATTTTTACTCCAAACAAAAATTCCATTAAACTGGATGTCATCACTCTTTTTTGCCATGGCCTTGAAAATCAATGCCGACGGAATCACTAAGATCTGCTTTTCGCCGGGAAGAATGGGATCAAGTTTTTGCATTCCTGAATCCGCAATTCTTCCGTTTAAGGTTATGTTCCATTTGAAAGAAAGCTGGTTGAGCCTTGAAAAATCAAATCTGTTTTCAATTGCGAAAATTCCTTTTGCAAGGTCAAGAGCTTCAAGACGCGCCGGAGCGAAAATCCTCTTGCATTCATACATGGCAGGTTTTGGGCTCTGGTCTGGAAAATTTATTCCGTTGAGGCAGAAATCATAGTCGGTGTTAACATCTCCAAAGTCACCACCGTATTTCCAGTATTTTTTTCCGTTTTTTGAAATTGCTTCTATGCCCTGGTCGATCCAGTCCCAGATGAATCCACCCTGAAGACCTGGTGTGCTTTCTATTGTTTCCCAGTAATCATGGAGAGAACCGTTGGCATTTCCCATGGCATGGCTGTATTCGCACATGATTATCGGTCTGTAGTCATCGCACTTTTTTGCATATTCCTTTATCAATTCGATTTTTGGATACATCGGAGATATGAGGTCCGTCAGTCCTTTCCCGTAGCCAAGTGTTTCAAGCGTAAAATCTCCCTGGTGAATTTTGGGACGAACGAATCCTTCATAATGGACGATACGTGTTGGGTCATAGCTCCTTATCCAGCCTACACAAGATGCAAGATTTGCTCCATTGCCGCTTTCATTTCCCAATGACCATCCAAAAATACACGGATGGTTCTTGTCCCGCCTTACCATTCTCTGGTTTCTCTGGAGGTAGGCATTGAGCCATACTTCGCTTCGGCTCATGACATCGTAGTATCCGTGGTTTTCAAGATTTGCTTCGTCAAGAATCCAGATTCCAAAGCGGTC
>CALELJ010000154.1 GCA_937902445.1 uncultured Treponema sp.
ACTCAACCACCATTTATTGAACATAAAATTGATTATGAGTGAAAATAAAAACTGGACACCTAAAATCGTAGCCTTCTGCTGTAACTGGTGTTCTTATGCAGGTGCTGACCTGGCTGGAAACAACCGCCTTGACTACCCTGCAAACGTAAAGATCATCCGCATCCCATGCTCATGCCGCTTGAACCCATTGTTCATCCTCCGTGCATTCCAGCGTGGTGCTGACGGTGTTATTTTGTGTGGCTGCCACCCAGGTGACTGTCACTATTCAACAGGAAACTATTTTGCACGCCGTCGTATGACACTCCTCTTCTCAATGCTCAACTTCCTGGGAATTGAAAAGGAAAGAACTCGCGTAGAATGGTGTTCCGCTGCTGAAGGCGTACGCTTTGCAGGTCTCATGAACGACTTCGTTGCAAAGATTACAGCTCTCGGTGAAAACAAAAAGCTGGAGGACTTGAGATGCAAGAAAAACTAATCGCTCGCGCTAAGGAATTGCTTGCTGAAGGAAAAGTTCAGAAAGTTGTGGGATGGTCAAAGGGTCTCTTTGACGAAGACATCACTCCAGCTGTTTTCTCATCAGCAGAAGAATTGGACAAGGGATTTGTCTTCAACAAATACTGCAAGGCAAACCTTTCAAAGTATCTCGTAAAGATTACTCGTGAAATTGAAGTAAAGAAAAGCACAACCCGCATGAACAATACAATGGCAAAGCAGAGGGATCCAAATGCACAGGATGCACCTATTCCTTCTGAAGTTGTTCTTGTATTCCTCAAGCCAAATGATACTTATTCATTTACTCAGCTTCTTAAAGAAAACCGCATTACTCGTGATGACGTTTACGCAATCGGTGTTCCATGTCAGGATACACTCGATGGTGGTAATGCCTGCGGACCATGTGCCGGAAAGACACACGTTTCTTGTGACGAGCTCATCGGTGCTGAACCAGGACAGGTTTACCAGGGCGAAAACAAGACAATGGAAATGGTTGCAAAGCTTGAAGCCATGACAGACGATGAAAGATTCGAATTCTGGCGCGGTGAAATGTCACGCTGTATCCGCTGTAATGCCTGCCGCAACGTTTGTCCTGCATGTACATGTGAAAAGTGTGTGTTCGACAACAACGCCCTTTACACGACTCAGAAGGTTGCAGAAACAAGCTTCGAAGAAAACCTTTTCCACATCATCCGCGCATGGCACGTAACTGGCCGCTGTACAGGTTGTGGAGAATGTACAAGAGTTTGTCCTCAGAGCATCCCTCTTCACCTTTTGAACGGAAAGATGGCAAAGGATATCAATGAAATCTACGGCCCATACCAGGCTGGTGCTGACATGGAATCCAAGCCTGCAATGCTCCGCTTTGAAGAAAATGACCCTGAAACAACAATCGTTTACGACAGATCTAATAACGGAGGTGCAGAATAATGCTTTCTATTTCTAAAGATAAGATTGATTCATTATTTGAACTCATCGGTTCAAAGCAGCCTTTGTATCTGCCTGTAGACAACAAAGCAGGAACTGCCGACTTCCAGAAATGGGAAAAAGGCACAAAGCTTTCTTCAGCTCTCAAGACTGTTCGCTCTGCAAAGGATTTCTTCTTCCCAAAGACAGAACACATGGTTTCTTACCAGATGAACGGTCAGGAAATTACTGTTGAAGATCCAAGAAAAGACATTGAAGACTTCGTAATCTTCGGTGTAAGAGCTTGTGATGCAAAGGGCTTTGACTGCATTGACGGCGTTTACCTTAACATGAATCCAGTAGATTCATACTATAAGAACCGCCGCGACCACGGAACAGTAATCGTTCTTGCATGTAACGAACCTGCAAAGAGCTGCTTCTGTTCTGCATACAAGATTGACGCTTCCCTCGCATCTCCATCTGGAGACGTAAGCTGCTGGCTTGCCGATGACAAGTACTACTTCCAGGCAAACACAGAAAAGGGAAAGGCTTTCGTAGAAAACGCAAAGTCTGTTCTTGCAGATGCAGCTGATTCAGCAGTTGAAAATGCAAAGAAGGACATTGCTGCAAAGATTGAAAAGCTTCCATTTGCTCATCTTGACCTTTCAAAGGTTGGCGATGTAAAGCCTGAACAGATGATGAAGATTTTCAACTCTAAGGTTTGGACAAAGGTTTCTGAAGCCTGTGTTGGTTGCGGAACCTGTACTTATGTATGTCCAACCTGTATGTGTTTCGACGTAAGGGACTTCAAGACAAACAACGGTATCCGTCAGATCCGCTGCTGGGATTCATGCATGTTCAACGACTTTACACAGATGGCTGCA
>CALELJ010000155.1 GCA_937902445.1 uncultured Treponema sp.
AGTTATATGAATATTCGGAAATATTAAACGGAACATAAACAAGGAAGCTTCCTTTTTCCGCATAAAGGGAAATGTTTTTTTTCTGTTCAAAATAATCCCTTGAAATTCTATTTGAAAGGCTTGCCATTCCTTTAGGGAAAAGTTCATTCCACTCAAGCCCCTCACATCTCATGTATGTATTTTCATATTCACTGGATATCCTTGAAACGGAAATACGATCTTCAATGGAAACATTTTTTATAAAGACGGAACTCCCCTGTGCCACAAAATAAATGACCTGCTGACCACAAAGCCAGACATCACAATGGTAGTCCCTTGAAAAAGAATCCAGTAAAGCAACAAAATGATCCGGTCTTCCGCCATTGCCTCCAACAAGAATTATTCTGTCGCCAGTACCGGCAATTTCCCTTGCTTTCATCAGCGCAAGTTCAGAATCTGTCCAATCCTTATCGTGAGAATATATTTTTTTATCGCAATCTGAATACTTTACATCAACAAGATATCTGTTCTCTATGCTGTCAAAATCACCGGTCAAAAAATCAGGTTTCCTTTTCACAAGTCCCAGGTCATAATATTTTTCATAGGCATCAAGACCTGAATCCGCAGCAATTATAAAGTCTGCTGAATTATTTTCAAAAAAAATTTTTGCATCATCAATGGCAGGAGATTCACCACCGGTAAAAATCACAAGGTTCATAATGGAATTTTCCTCTCTTTTATGGTAAAACTATAACATGTTTTTCAATAATAGTGTAAAGATTCCGGCTGACCTTAAAAAAGTCAGTGAAATATTTCACCGCAACGGATATTCCGTATATCTCGTCGGTGGTGCAGTACGTGACATGCTCATGGGCAAAGAAGTTCACGACTACGACCTTGCGACAGACGCTACGCCAGAACAGGTGATGAAGATTTTTAAAAAAGTCATTCCTACTGGGATCCAGCACGGAACAGTTACAATCCTTATTTTTGGAATGCAGCTTGAAACAACGACTTTCAGAACGGAAGCAGACTATTCAGACGGAAGGCATCCAGACAAAGTTGAATATGCACGAACTATTGAGGAAGATCTTTCCCGCCGTGATTTTACAATGAACGCAATTGCAGCGGATTTAAGTACAGGTAAAATAAAAGATCCTTTTCACGGAAAAAAAGACATAAGAAAAAAAATCATCCGCACAGTTGGGAACAGCATCGAGCGTTTTACGGAAGACGGACTAAGACCAGTACGTGCCATTAGATTCGCAGGACAACTTGGATTCAAAATCGACGAAGAGACATTCAAGGCATTCTCAAATGAAGATGTAATAAATAAAACCAAGTCCATTTCCATCGAAAGATTCCATGATGAATTCTGCAAAATAATGAAAAGCCCCAAACCCAGCGTCAGCTTAAGGTTACTTGAAGATACCGGGCTTCTGAATATATTCATACCGGAATTCACACCATGCAGAAATTGCCTTCAAAAAGATGAGCGAGGTTTCCATGAATTCGATGTTGCCGACCATAATTTCTATGCATGTGACGGAGCCCCAAAAGACAATCTCATAGTCCGCCTTGCAGCCTTTTACCATGACATAGGAAAACCGCAGGCAAAAACCGTTGAGCTTGTAAACGGCAATGAACACATACACTTTCACGGCCACGACTCAATCTCTGCAAAGAAATGCATTGAATCCATGACGAACCTTAAATTTTCAAACAACGAAATCAAGCAGGTCAGCCATCTTGTGAAAAACCATATGTTCTTCTATGAATCAAATTGGACTGACAGTGCTGTAAGAAGATTTATTATCCGTGTTGGTATGGAAAATCTTGATAATCTGATTTTGCTGAGACTTGCCGATATCCACGGCATGCATAACGTTCCGGCTTTACCAGGAAGTCCAAGCTGGAATAATCTAGTTGAATTAAAAGACAGAATTACAAATCTCGCCCAGCAGAATTCCGCCTTGAGTCTCAAGGATCTTAAGGTGAACGGCAATGATCTTATGGAGGCAGGAATTCCAAAAGGTTCCGCCATCGGAAAAATTCTCAATGAACTTTTTGAAACTGTGACCGACAGTCCGGAAATGAATGACAGAGAAAAACTTCTTAAACTTGCTATCAACATCTATGAGGAAAAAATAAAATCATGAAAAAAACGACACTTGCAATATTTACGGCTCTGCTTTCATTATATGCCTTCGGACAGGAAGCTTTAAAATCAATAGAAGAAGATTACTATGACTTTCTTTCCATTGAGGGGCTTGCAGACAGACCAACGTTGAACTATCGCACCCTTTCTGATTCTGAATGGAATATCAATGAAGAAAATCATCCATGGAGCGGAAACAATATCGGGGGAAAATTTACCATCTATGAAAATACAGATGAAACGGAAAACAAATTTTTAAGCGGAATCGACCGCAGCGTTAAAATCAAAATATATGGACCGGAATGGTTCAATTCCTATAACACAGCTACTCCCTATGGACAAAACGACGGTGCCCTCTGGCAGGGAAAAGGCTACAATACCAGATTGACGGCCGGTGCAAGACTTGAAGCCTATGGATTTGAAGTGACTTTCAAACCACAAGTAAACTGGATGCAGAACAGGGATTTTGAATATTCAACGCCTGCATACGGAATTGAAAATTATAAGGATAAGGCAAACCTATATGGCTACTATGGAATTCCATCCATTGATGCTCCGCAAAGATTTGGAGACAAATCATTTTACAGTCTTGATCTTGGTGATACAGAAATCAGATACACGTGGAAAAAATTGACAGCCGGTTTTGGTACACAATCCATCTGGATTGGTCCAAGTCAACTGAATCCAATAATCCATTCAAACAACGCACCGGGATATCCAAAATTTGACATTGGACTAAGACGGACTGGAATTTCAATGCCACATTTCGGATGGGATCTTGGAGAAATTGAGGCTCGTGGCTGGTGGGGAAAACTTACAGAATCTGATTACTTTGATAATTTCAGTGATAACGACAATAATCTGATCGCGGGAATTGCATTGGCCTATGGGTTCCCGGGCGCTTTGGAAGGGCTTTCCATTGGTGTAAATAGAACGATGTTGAGCAAATGGAATGACAAGAACAGCTACAGCCTGTTTGAAATTTTCGTCCCTGGACTTGGCAATTCAGGCGGAACTGATGATAATGACCAGCGTTTCTCCATGACCTTTGATTATAATTTAAAATCCGTCGGATTTGACATCTACCTTGAATGGGCAAGAAATGACTATTCACCTGGAATGAAGTATATCCTCCGCTACCCTTTCCACACGGAAGGATGGACCTTTGGAGCACGTAAAAACCTTGCTCTGCCATTTGGTCTAAAAGGTCAGCTCAAGCTTGAAATAACCCATCTTGAATCATCAAGAGATTATGAGCTCCTTTGGCCGACAACATTTTATGCACATCACATAATTACCCATGGGTATACCAATAAAGGACAATGGATTGGTACAGGAATAGGTACAGGTGGAAATTCCCAGTATCTTGGACTGGATGTATATGGCAGCAAATCAAAGACAAGTCTGTTTATCCAGAGAATCAATCCAGACCTGGACTACACCTGGTATGTGGATAA
>CALELJ010000156.1 GCA_937902445.1 uncultured Treponema sp.
TAGTTTGTAGTTCATCTCAATTAACTAACTTTGTAATAGAACGTATAAACTCATACGGCATAACACTAATTAATTCTTATGCCTCAACAGAATGTGGCTGCCCTATTACTTGTACAACACATAATGATTTTGTTTTTGATAGTAGTCTCGGTTGTCTTTGTTTTCATTTTTGACATGCTTGTATCTTCATTGCGTGCCCAGAATATTTCTTTCAATAAGCCTATTTTTTCTGAAAATGAAATCAGGGTTAAACCTTCGTTGATGGAAACTTATGATAAGATTGATGATAAAAAGGCAATCGTCATGTGTTCACCAAAGAAAGAAATTTCTGAAAAAAGATTCAACTATGATGGACCAAAGAACTGTGCTCTTTTTACATCTATGACTGAAACCGAGCATGACTGCAAGTATGGATGCATCGGTTTTGGTGATTGTGTCAGTGCTTGTTCAAGAAATGCCATTCAAGTTATAAATGGTACTGCAGTTGTGAATTCTCTTTGCAATGGTTGCGGAAAATGTATTGCTGTTTGTCCAAAGAAAATCATTAAGCTTGTTCCGCTTTCAACAAAGAATGCTGTATTGTGTTCCGCTGAATTTACAGAAAAATCTGGATGCTCGGAATATCTTAAGGAAAGTGAAATTGAATCAGATTCTGCAGGCGGTGCGCTTTCTGATAAAATACTTTCTTTTTTCAGCTTTGGAAAAAATAATTGAGGATTTCATTTTTTTACAGAAAGAACAGGGGGTAGATTATGAGCCAGATAAATGTTTGTCTTGAACTTGCTGCTGACATTGCTTCAGGTAAAGATCAAAGCCTTCTTGAAGATAATTACCAGAAAGTTTTTAAAGGCGCACTGACATTTTTATATTCTCATCCTGATTTTTACCTTTCCATTGCTTTTACAGGTCCTCAGCTTGACTACTATGAAAGAAAACATCCTGAATCGATTGAGCTTTTAAAAGATCTTCTCGACAGAAAACAGATAGAAATAATCGGCGGAGGTTATTATGCTCCGGTTTTTCCATTGATCAATTCCACTGACAGACTTGGACAGATTGAAAAAATGTCCTTGTCCATCAGATCATCATTGGGAAAATGTCCTTACGGAATGTATCTTTTTGGAAATATCTGGGATCCAATGCTTGTAATGTCATTTTACTCAAGCGGAATGGATTACGTGTTCCTTGACAGCTCCCTTGTTCCACAGAAGTATCTGAAGTGTCTTCCGCTTATTTCAAGTGAACAGGGAAAGAGCATTAAAATTCTTCCTACATATAAAAATCTTCTTCCGGATACAACGGAAAACAAGAAGGATTGGACAAGACGCCTTATTAAATTTCATGAAAAAAACAGGCGGTCTGAAGATGATGCTTCTTTGATTTCCATTTCCATAGATTTTGAATATTTTGAAAAACTGTTGTCCTGTGGTTTCTGGAACAGTGTTTTTGATTTTGTTCTGGATTCAAATTTTCAGGAGAAGGCTCTTGATTTTGTCCTTCCATATGAATATTTGAAGTCTTCAAAGACATGCATCAGCGCCTATGTTCCTTCAGGTATGGAATGGGACATTGCAAAGTGGGCTACTTCACCTTATGAAATGTGCGAGAATGAAAGTCATTTTCCTTTGACGATCCATGACTATCTTGATCTGTATCCCCAGAACAAACGCCTTTATGAACGGATGCTCTATATCAGCATGCTTAACTGCCAGTGCAAGGGTGGGGATAAAGTTAGAAAACTTTCAGCAATGCAGAATCTTTGGAATGCCCAAAGTGGTGTTAATATCGTTTCCTATCCGCTTGGCCTGCCTGCCGTTGCCCAGAAAAGGCAGGATGCCTATAGGTCTTTGAATGAGGCTGAACGATATGTCCGTGATGCCGCAAAGAAATTCAAGGAATCTTTGACTTCCTACGACTACAATGGAGATGGTTTGGATGAATATGTTGCCTTCATGGAGAAATACAACGCAGTTGTGACCTTGAAAGGTGGACAGGTCAGGGACTTTAATCTCATGAAATCTAGTTCCAACTATGCGACAAGTCTTTCTGGCATTGAAAAATACGACGGCTTCCAGGATAACTATATCCGTGGTCTTTTCGTTGAACATCTTGGTGAATCAAAAGATCTTAAACAGTATCTTGATGACAATCATGTTGTCACTCCGATGTTTTCTGAAACAATGTTCCGTGTAAAAAAACTTGAGAACAAGAGAAAAGAAATTTTCCTTGAAGGTGACGGGTTATTTTCAGACAGTAAAATTCCTGTGACTCTCAGGAAAAACATCACTTTCACCCAGTCCGGCATAAATGTTCAGTACATTTTGAAAAATGAAAGTGAAGAGGAACTTAATGCCTTCTTTGCAGTTGAACTTAATTTTGCCCAGACAAGATTTGACAAGAATTATGCCTGCGGAGAACAGTACAGTGCTGAGGTTGTTCATGGTGAAGAACGAAGGATTTTTGACCGCAAGAAGAAATTTGTATTCAACAGCGGAATAAGTTTCATCCAGGTAAAGGATGAGGCTGACAAAAGAAATTTTGTCATAGAACCAAATGAAGATTCAGGTCTTGTCTGTTCCCTTGTTGGCTTTAAAAGACCATGTACAAAAATGGAAAGTGTTGACGAAATTTCAAAGACATTGATTACAAGTCTTTTCTGGAATATAAGTCTTGCACCTGGAATGGAAAAAGAAAAATCAATAGTACTTTCCGTTGTTCCGGTAAAAAAACAGTAACAACGGATTTTGAAGACCAGGAAACTTTTGCACTATCTTCCGTGAAGTTTTTTGACGATTACCTTGTAATAAAAGGCACGTAAATTCTCCACGGCTGTATAAAGTCTGTAATCGGTTTTGTTCAGCACTGCATCAAAACTTCCTGGCCGATGGATGTTTTTCCCGCCAAAGCCAGTCTTGAAAAGATACAATCCATGCATCGGATGGTTCTCATCGTCTGTAGGAGGCATTCCGTAAAAGTCATAGGTGAGGCATCCGTATTGCCTTGCATCCTGAATTGCATTCCACTGAAGAAGGTAGGCCGGCATAAGGTTTCTTTTTATGTTTCCGCTTGCACCATACAGGTAAACGGCTTCTCCCGGGATGTCTTCAGTTCCGCAGAAAAGGGTAATGATACCGGCAAGGTAATCATCCTCGTGCTTTGCAAGATATAAAGTTACCTTCACATTGTCAGCTTTTGCCTTTTCTGACTGTGATGAAAGCTGCAGAAGGTCTTCATAATATTTTTTTGAGTGAAACTGAACTCCGTCACGCTGGCTTGTCTGCTGGAAAAGGGAATAGAAATTCTCAAATGCCTCATGAAAACCTTCGTCTCCATAAGTAAATTTATGTACTTCAACACCTTTTTTTGAAGCAAGTTTTATGTTGTAACGCCACTTGCTTTTCATTGCAGACAACAACTGTTCGTCAGTTTTCTTATCTTGATTTTCAACTAACGAAAGTACGGTAGTATCCGGTGGCTGAATGTTTGATTTCGGCTTTTTTAGGCAAGAACTACCGTTTGTTAGTGTAAATTTCTGCACATATTCATCACGTTTAGAAGGTGTTTCAAAGTCCATGGCAGGATCAAAACGAATGCAGAAGGTATTTGAAGGAAGCTGTGGTTTGATTGCCGCTGAAAGTTCCGAAAGTCTTTTCTCCAGGTCCTGTATAGAATCCATTTCTCCGGAACATTCAGGTGCCATGGGAATATAGGCAATGGATACTTTTTTGTATTTCAAATTCAACTGACGGATGAGTACGCTATATGTGGTTTCGCCTGCTTTTACCGGGCAGCTTTTCCAGCCGTGATTGCCTTTGAATTCTGCCCAGAAAGAACTTTGAAGAAATCGTTTCATCAGTGAATGTCACCGTTAACTGTCTTTACAGTCTTGAGGACTTTGCCGTCTACTGTAAGGTTTACACCACCGACTGTAACGTTGTTGTTTACTGCCTTGATCTCAATTGCAAAGAAATCATCTGCTGTAATTTCAGCAGGTTTTTCAGCATTTACATCAGCGCCTTCAAGGATGACTTTTGTTCCAGGAACTGCCCATGGAGCTTCCAATGGCTCAACGCAGTCTTTTCCGTCTGCATCCTTATAGTCTGCCGCAAGAAGCATGCCGTGGCTTTCGATTCCGCGCATCTTTCTTGGTGCAAGGTTGTATGCAAGGATGATGTTCTTTCCAAGAAGATCTTCCGGCTTAAGGTAGTCGCGGAGGCCGCTCTGGATGATGCGTTCTGTTCCTGTTCCGTCGTCAAGAGTCTCAACGTATAGCTTGTCGCTTTCAGGATTGTTTTCAACCTTCAGGATCTTTGCTACGCGAAGTTCAATCTTGCTGTTGAAGTGGGCTGGCATCTGTTCATTTGGAAGTACGACAGGTTCAGCCTTTGCTTTCTTTTCCTTTTTCTTGCTGTCTTTCTTTTTGTCGTCTCCGCGGTCGCTCTGCTTTCCTGCAAACTTTGTGCGGAATGCTTCCATGCCTTTCTGATCGAGAGGTGTGAAGAATACTTCAGTTGTTCCGACTGTAGAAAGTCCTGTTGTTTCGCCAAGGTTGTTCCAGTTGAGCTTGATTCCGTCTGATTCCTTTCCAAAATCCCCGTCGTTGAAATGAGGTTCTGAAATTTCCTTTCCAAAGTATGACATGATTTTTTCAGCATACTGAGGCATGTAAGGATGAACCATGATCATAAGGTCCTTGATCATATATGCAAGGGTGTGGAGAAGTTTTTCTGCACGTGCAGGATCCGTATCCTTTGTCTTCCAAGGTTCCGTATCCTGGAATGCCTTGTTTCCGATGTCAGAAATTTCAAAAATCTGATGGAAGGCATCCTTCAGGTTTGCCCATTCAAGGTTTTCAGTAACCTTTGCTTCAAGTTCCTTTACACGTGCCCAGATTTCCTCGTCGATAGGGGAATCCGGAATCTTTGAGTCGTAGTACTTCTGGATGAAGAGGAGGGTACGGTTTACAAGGTTGCCGAGGTTTCCGATGAGTTCTCCGTTGAGCCTCTCGCGGAATTCTTTCCATGTAAACTGGTAGTCCTGTTTTTCCGGTCTGTTGTAGAAAATGTAGAATCTCCATGCGTCGGCAGGAATTCCTGTTTCAATTGCGTCTGTTCCGAATACGCCGACTCCACGGCTCTTTGAGAACTTGTCGTTTTCGTAGTTCAGGTATTCTGTTGAACTCATGTGGAAAAGCTTTGTCCAGTTGCGGCCTGAGCCCATCAATGTGCAAGGGAAAATTACCGTGTGGAACGGAATATTGTCCTTTCCGATGAACTGGAAAAGTTCTACTGGTTTCTTTTCTGTGCAGAGACTTCCTGAACCTGCAGAAGCTTCTTCCGGCAGCCACCATGTTCTCCAGTCGAATGAAGGTTTTGATTCCTTTATGAGCTCATCTGCAAGCTGTTTTGTGATTGAAATATATCCGATAGGTGCATTGAACCAGACGTAGAAAACCTTGTCTTCAAAGCCTTCTCGTGGAACTGGAATTCCCCATTTAAGGTCGCGTGTGATTGCGCGTTCGATGAGGCCGTCGCGGATCCAGGCCTTTGTCATGTTGATGGCGTTGTCAGACCATTTTCCATCTACTGAAGTCTTGCTTACATAGTCGTCAAGGTTTTTGCTGATTGACGGAAGGTCGATGTAAAGATGCTTCGTGTCGCGGATTTCAGGAGTAGCGCCACAAACGGAACATCTTGGGTTTTTGAGTTCCACAGGTTCAAGTAGGGAACCACAGCCGTCACACTGGTCACCGCGTGCATCCTCGTAGCCGCATTTAGGACATGTTCCGTTTACATAGCGGTCGGCAAGATAGCGTGCGCATTTAGGGCAGTAAAGCTGCTGGTTTGAGTGTTCCTTTATGAAACCGTTCTTTTCAAGATCCTTGTAAAGGTTCTGTGTGATTTCTGTACACTGGTCGTTTGATGTGCGGCCAAACATGTCGGCGTCAATCTTGAACCAGTCATAGATTTTTTTGTGCTCATTGTAATAGTAATCGCAAAGTTCGCGAGGAGTTTTGTTTTCCTGGAGAGCACGGGTTTCTGTAGCCGTTCCGTATTCGTCTGTACCGAAAATGTACATTGTTTCATATCCGCGGCTTCTGCAAAAACGTGCATAGACATCTGCGGAAAGCATCTGTATGAGGTTTCCAAGGTGTGGAATGTTGTTAACGTAAGGGAGTGCCGATGTAACAAGGCGTCTTGTATTCTTAATCTTAATGTTTTCCATAATGTTTCTATTATATGAAAAAAATTGTTGGAT
>CALELJ010000157.1 GCA_937902445.1 uncultured Treponema sp.
TAATTCTTATAATGGCCTCAATGAAAACTGAAATTGCAAGGAACAAAAGAATCACGATAAATGGATAAAGTTCAGCAAGGTCAGATGGAACCAGAAGTCCATTGACAATAAGATATGACAAAGAAGATGTAGACGATACGCACAGCAGCATCTTGATCATCTTGATTATGAGATCATGTTTTTTCTTGCTTAAAAAGAATGACCGCTCAATTCCAATGCCATAAATGAGGACTACGGAACTGTAAAAAATGTAGTAGAACAAAGAACCAATCATTTCAAACCTCTTTCCGACGTTGCATAGATTTCAATTTTTTTCATGGCGGAAGCAATCACGGCAATCATGATCGCTACGAGAACAACGGCACCTGGCATGGATCCCCAGAAGAACCCCATGAAAGAAAGGGAATTTTCGCTGATTACATGGAATTCCATCAGGCCTGAAGCACATGGCAGTGAAAGAGTTCCGTAGGAAATGATTTCCCTGATGATAAAAAAGAAAAGAGCAAAAACAGAAAAAGAAGTGCATTTTCCAAGAGAAAGGCTCAGCATTTCTGAAAGTTTCAGACCGCTGTGTCTGTAAAGATTTCCAAGGATGAATGCAGTCAAAGCCGGAACATAAATATTGATTCCAAGGATGAATGCAGTTATCGGAGAAACTATAATAAGGATCTGCCTCATCAACAGACAGGTTGAAATCAGCATGGCGGCAATAAGAACGCTTCTAAGGCCATACTCAAAAAACATTGAGACAAACTGCTTGAAAAGAATTCCTAAAAGAGAAAGAAGATAAAGCATGAGGATGATTACAATTCCATAGGCCAGCCTGCCAGGAACAGGAACAAGTGTTGCAAGAGAAAGTGCCGTATAGACATACAGTTCATTTTTTTTCATTACTTTACTCCTTTCCCACCCTCATCAAGATTTTTAACGATGACGGGAATTTTATCTGCCCAATATGCAATCTGTGAATTCATTGAAGAGTTTTTGACAGACTTTGATACGGGTACATCAAGCTGAGCAAAATCGACAAAATCAACTTTCCCATTTGTGCAGTTATAAAGATAGACAGCAGCCATAGGTCCATACAAAGTCGGAACCCTTATGATGACGGCATGATCAAAACTCTTTCTATTTTCGTCAACTGAATTTACTTTATAGATGGCACAATTGACAGACATGCCTGAATTCAACCTTACATATTCACCGACGGAATATTCAGAAATTGAATTCAATGCAAAAACTTTTTCAATTTCATTTCTTAAACCTGTCCTCCAGGAATTTCTGCTCACAAGAGAAAGAGTAACAAGAAGTCCAAAGAGGACAACAAGAATGCCACAAAAAATTCCAGCCTTTATTGAAATCTTTTTGTAAAAGATTTTCTTTGCATTTGCTGCTTCAACATCTATTTCTTCACTAAACTGATCAAGCATATTTTAAACCTCTTTCATTCTTTTCAAACGTGGAATGACCTTCTTTCTGATTTTAGAAAAGATTCTTTTATCTTCCACAATCTGCATTACAGGTGAAACAAGGTTCATGATGAGAACCATGAAAACATAACCGACAGATGAAGTACCAAATCCCATGATAAGGAAACCGACAACTCCGGCACAAATTCCATAGACTACTTTACCCCATAGACTTATGGGTGTCGTTCCATACCACTGGAGGATATACAGGGTGGAAAAAAGAGTTCCGCTTGTAAAAAGTGCGAGGATGATATCACCCTGCAGAGGAACTCCACCTAGAATAATTGGACTGACAAAACGGACAAGGATGGAATAAACAAAAAGAAAGACAACCGGAATGAAAGCCTCAATAAAATCAAAGGAAACAAGGACAAGAGAAGAAATGATTGTGATCAGATTGAACCTGAAAGCAGGAATAATTGAACCGTTATCCCAGAGAAGACTTACATATCCGTCAGGAATTGAAATTCCGGCCAGCTTGAAGATCGTTCTGTTGAGAAATTCAGTTACACTTGAATCGCAGTTAATCATCGAGACTGAACCGTTCTGAATCAATGCAAGAGCCGCATTCCTTGACTGAAGGTCAGAAAGCGAAAGCGGAGAAGCCGGAAAACAAGATGAATTCATGAAATACAAAATGATGACACATACAGCAGTTGAATTGGACCAGGATTCCGAAAACTGTCCGAAAGACCACCTGAGGATGACCATTGTAAACAATACAATCAGGAAAACACCGGCAGGAGGATATGTAGATGGAATCAAAAGTCCTGTAAGCAACCCCTGGATAATTGAAATTCTCCAGGCATGCTGATGGAGATTTCTTCGCAGAACATAAATATCAAAAAGTTCAGAGAGAACAGATGCCGAAAGCGTGCATAGAAGAACAATTACAGAATCAGTACTTCCGGTAAAAAAAAGCATTGCGCACTGTACAAGCAGGAGACCGATGGTTACAAAGGACACAGTACCAAGGGACCATCCGGCAAAACTGAAAGGATGCAAGGATACCTTTCTGCAGTTTTTTTTCAGTTCAAGATTTACCATTAGTTTCCATCCTTATTTAGCTGATCGATAGTCTGACACAAAGGAAGCCTTGCAGGACAAACACTGTTGCACAAGGCACACTGTCCGCACAAAACAGACGTGGCGGCAATGTCTTTGGAAAGCAGATAACCTTCCGTCACCATTTTATACAGCAGGTCAGGAACCAGATGCTCAGGACAAATTGCACGGCAGTGACCACACCTGATGCAAGGTGTACTTTTCTGCACGCACAGTTCAGCAGATGAAAGGAATTCCACGGACTTGATTTCCTTGGTGACAGGGATATCCATATCCGCAATTCCAGTTCCTATAATTCTACCATTCACAACAATCTTGGCAGGGCTTGTATTGAAACCGCCGCATTGCTGGGCAAGATCCTTGATTGAGGTACCAATTCTCACCTTGAACATTCCGGCAGACTTGAGACAAGAACCTGTAACATGGACAAATCTTTCGACAACAGGAATGCCAAGAACTATTCCTTCATAAATTGAAATGCATGTTTCAGGATCAAGGAAAAGGCATTTGTGATTGATGTTTGAAAAAATCTCATATTCAGGGATCTTGGAATTTTTCCTGATATGCCTCATAAGTTTATGGACAGTTCCGCATGGATACTTTGAAGTATCTGCATATGTGATGGAGACTTTCTCACCTTCAAACAAAGATTCATCAATTGAAAAATCAGATTTTTTAGGAATTACAAAAGCAATGCCTTCAGCTTCAAATGCACGGGCAGCGATCCTTGCTCCGATGACAACCTGCTGATGTAATTTTGATGCAACCATTGTATCGGTAAAACGGCCAGGATCATCGTCGAACATACGGACAACAACAAACCTGTTTTTTTCAAGAGTGCTGTTTTTAATTTCAGAGGCAAGAGAAACTGCCTTGCCCGAAAATGTATTTACGATTCCCTTGCTTCTGAATTCATCAAGCAATGTAGCGGAAGCAAAAATTTTCCAGTCAATTTCTTTCTGTACTTTTCCAAGATATGAAAAAGCACCCTGGGTTTTGATTCTGGCCGCATAGGAAAGATTCCCATTCAGGAGAGTACACTTCTCTATTGATTCAACTGTTCCCGGCACGGAAGAATGAATATCGGAACCTGTGGAAGAAAGAAAATTTCTTGAAGAGGCAACAACCTGACCTTCCCTTACAGAATCTCCCGGTTCAACACCTGGACTGTATTCATCACCGTCTGCCTGGCAAAAAGGAATTACCGTGTATTGAGGCAAAAAGGAGCGCACAGATTTTTCAAACATCCTGTGCCCCGGTGATACAAAATTAGTTACTGTTTTCATCTATATTTCCTGCCTGACCTGATTACATAAATTATAAGAAGGAGTACCGGAACAAAGAGACACGTCAGGATCAGAACAAGACCCAGACCGTCAGTTTTTCCGCGGGACTCTCCGCTGTTCCTATAGACAACAGAAACATCACTTCCCTGCTTCTTCATCAACTTCTCAACGGCACCGTAGTTCAGCATGTCAATTTCCTTGTCCACGCCATCACGGAATTCCTCATTGTATGTCATCAAGGTTGCTTCAGTTTCTACAATTTTATCATCTACGACTTCATAGCGGGGAATGACAAGAGCGTCATTTTCCTTCACTTCCCCGTCCCACTTTTCATTCATGCTTCTG
>CALELJ010000158.1 GCA_937902445.1 uncultured Treponema sp.
AACAAAACGGTAGTCGCCAAGTTCAAGGGGTGCATAGCTGTACTCAAGGGTGTTGCAGTCAAGGACGATGGCTGTCTTTTCCTTTCCCACGCTGATGATGAACTGGTCCATGATTCCGCAGTTGACGCCCATGAAATTGTGCTCGCTCATCTGGCCAAGCTTTGCGATCTCAACCCGGTCGATGTTGAATCCGAAAGTCTCGCTTACCGCATATGCAAAGCCGCATTCCAGTGCCGATGAAGATGAAATTCCTCCTCCAGCCGGAACATTGGATGCCATGAGCACTTCAAAACCGCAGTCGAATTTATAACCTTTTTCCTTAAGCTGACTCAGTATTCCGTTGAGGTAGTTTGCGTAGTCATCTTCCTTTTTGTAGGCAAAATTGTCGCCAATGTCAAACTGGTGTGTCCCCTCAAACTGGATGCTTTTATAAAGAATTTTTGTGTCCTGTCGTTTTCTGATGGCGACGAAAAGATATCTGTTTATTGCCGCAGGAAAAACTTTTCCGCCGTTGTAGTCGATGTGCTCGCCGATGATGTTTATTCTTGCCGGTGAGGAGAAAACCTGGATGCCTTCTTCCGTACCGCCGTAAGTTTTTACAAAATCCGCCTTAAGGTCAGCAGGATTGTATTCGTTCTTTGTCAGTGAATTTGCCATGGTAAACTCCTTGTGCTCAGGTGCACTGGAAAAATAGTAAACCACAATGGCCCATGATTCAACAAATGAAAAAAAAAGGTGAGCAAACAGTTGCTCACCTTGTGGCATTTCCTTCTGGATTCTAATTGAAAGCGTTCAGTGCAGGCAGTGGTTTATGATCCAGGTCAAAGAGAGCCTGGTTTTCCCATGTGCTACCCTGCTTAGTGTCTTTTGAGTCTGTGAAAATCCATTCTCCTCCCCAGTAAAAAAAGCCGTCCCCTTCGTTCTGGTGGATTGTTTTCTTCAGTTCTTCTATAAATTTCTGCTGGTTGTTCTTTGAAGGCCTGATGAGTCTTTTGCCCTGATGGCTTCCGTAAGCAAATCCTGGAACTTCAGTAAGGCTGTCGTACACCTGAAGCATCGAGTGGTCATCGCCAAGATATGTGACTGCATTCTGAACATTGTCGTGGTTGTTCTCATCGTCGTCGCAGGTCCATGGAAAGCTTGTTTCCGCCACGACACATTTCTTTCCCTTTGATGTGACGTACTTGATTACATTTCCCAGGTCCTTAAGCGATCTGCTGTCCTTGAGAAACGGATACCAGGAAAGTCCTATGCAGTCGTATTCCTCTACGCCTTTGACCAGGTCCATGCATCTTGCGATTGTCTCCCTGTCGCCGCCTTTTGAAAAGTGGAGCATGATCTCAGTCTCCGGTGCGCAGGCCTTTATTTCTTTGATGGCAGAGTTCATCAGGAAGAAGAAGACTTCGGATCCGATTTTGCCATTCAGTGGAACCTGCTGGTTGTTGCTGTCTGTCAGGAGAATTCCGTTGTTGATTTCATTTCCAATCTGAACCATGTCTGGAGCTGCTCCTGCATTTTTCATTGTTTCAACGCAGTGCCTTGAGTATTTTCCGACTTCCGTGATAAGGCGTTCTCTGATGAAGCTGTCCCATGCCGCCGGTTTTCTCTGATATTCGGAATTGGTCCATGTGTCGCTGTACTGCAGGTCAAGAAGTATTTTCATGTCCAGGCTTTTTGCTCTTTTTCCAATGGCCGCAGCCTTTTCGATGGTGCACATTCCGTAATTGTAGAAGGAGTCTTTCTGAGCTTCCGGATTGACCCATACTCTGAGACGGATCCAGTTTACTTCGTGATTTCTGAGTATTGTAAGCATGTCCTTTTCAGTTCCGTCTGAATCCCTGAAAGAAGCTCCCTGTTTTTCAATGTCGTAAAGACAGGAAACGTCTACACCGCGGATGAATGTACCGTGTATGATGGAAGATGTAGGTTTCTTTCCGAATGCTGTTGCTGAAACTGCAATTGCTGCGACTGTAAGTGCGATTTCGAGTGCAAGTATTTTTACCTTCATAAAATTAACTCCGAATAGAACGTTGCCTTCATTTTAATATAAATCCAATTCTTTCAATAGTGGGTGGATGTTTTTTTTATTGCAAAACCATGAAACCGGTTTTACTATTATTTCTATGAAAAAGACATATAAGCTTATATTTATCACTATTGCTGTTGCCGCGGGTCTTTTGAGTTCCGCCTGTAAAAATAATCCATCGAAGATCGCCGCCAGATCCAATATGTATTTTGGTGTTGCAATACAGCCAGGGGATCTTCTTGATGAAAACAAGGCAAAGATTGTTGCGGAGAATTTCAATGCCATTGTTCCTGAAAATACCATGAAGATGGTGAACATCCGTCCTACGAAGACGCTGTGGAATTTTTCAGATATGGACAAGATGGTGGAATTTGCCCAGAAGAACAAAATGAAGATGCGTGGACATACTTTTATCTGGCATCAGCAGAATTCTACTATCGTCAACCAGATTAAAAGCCGTGAGGATGCCTTTGCCCTCATCGAGGAAAATATCACCAAAATCATGACACGCTACAAGGGAAAGATTGCGGATTACGATGTTGCCAATGAGATTTTCAATGAAGACGGAACTTTCAGAAAATCCCTGTGGTACAAATGGTGCGGAACCGATCTTTACGAGGAAGCTTTCCGTGTGGCAAGAAAAGCCGATCCCGACGCAAAACTTTTTCTCAATGACTACAGCCATGAGGAAGCCGGAACTCCAAAGGCCGAAGCCTTCTATAATTTTGTAAAGTCAATGGTAGAAAAAGGTGTGCCGATTGATGGTGTCGGTTTCCAGACTCATCTTTGTACGGACTACGGACTGAACGAGGAGGCTCTGCGTAAAAACATCCGCCGTTTTGCAGACCTTGGGCTTGAGGTTCAGTTTACGGAAATCGACATCAGGATGAAAATGCCTGCTACTGAAGCTGACGTTGCAAGGCAGAAGGAAATGTACGAAACTTTGATGAATGTTCTTAAGACGGAACCAAATGTATCCACTTACATGACCTGGGGCTATACGGATGCCACTAGCTGGGTTCCTGCAACTTTCCACGGCTACGGCGACGCGCATCTCTTTGACAAGGACCTGAAGGCAAAACCTGTTTTTGGAAGCCTTGTAGAACTTATGAAGCAATAGTTAAAGCATGTCTATGAAAGCCTGCCGGTCAGTACGAGTCTTTCAGGACCGCTAGATATCGTCGCTACATTCATAGTCACGAATTGCTATGCAATTCGTGGGGCGAAAGTTATGGCATGCATTGGCTTCTACTAGACGAATGCTTTCGCCCTTGGGCTTTGAATGTTCCTGAAAGCCTCTTCCTTCCCTCCTGGTTTTCATAGGAATTCATCAGAAATTCTCTAGACTAAAGACACTTTTTTCTATATATTATTTGCTCACGCTACTATAGCGCTAATTCTATATCTTAGGTCTTGACCCCATTCGCGAGAGACCTATGGAGGACAAAAGTGGTCAAAATCAGACTCATGAAGATGGGTGCTAAGAAACGCCCAGACTATCGTATTGTCGTACAGGATGCACGCAAGCCACGCAACGGTACAACAATTGAAGAAATCGGTCAGTATCACCCAATCGCTGACGGACAGGAAACAGTATTTGATGCAGAACGCGCAAAGTACTGGATCAGTGTTGGTGCACAGCCTACTGAAATGGTGAAGAAGATCTTCAGACAGGGTGGATTGGCAGCAGACGGCAAGGCAATTTCCAAGTAATTTACCAAGGAGCTAAAAGATGGAAAAAGACCTGATTGAATTTATTGCAAAATCATTGGTCGATGATCCTGCTTCAGTCTCTGTGACAGAAACCGAGGGTGAACGCGGCCCTGTATTACAGTTAAGCGTAGCTCAAGGCGACATTGGCAAAGTTATTGGAAAATACGGTCGTATTGCAAAGGCTCTGCGAACTGTTTTAAGCGCAACTTCCAGCAAAGATGGAAGACGTTACAGTCTGGAAATTTTGGACTGATGGCAGGCGCATTGAAAGACCAGTTTGTGGTTGGTATTGTCCGGGGTTCCCACGGGATTACGGGCGAGTTCAAAGTTGAAAGTACTTCCGGCGAGTATGAGCATTTCGCTGATATGGACGAAGTTACTTTGACGAATGGAACTGTTTCACGGCTTATGAAAATTGAGTCGGTAAGTGAAGGCAGCAACATTCTGTACATGAAATTAGAGGGAATAAACTCTCCTGAGGAAGCTGCAAAATTCAACAGGTGGGAGATCGTAGTTCCCCGAGAAAAAGC
>CALELJ010000159.1 GCA_937902445.1 uncultured Treponema sp.
GACAATTCAAGTCCCGCAGTCCACAAGGGTTTTGTTTCCCATTCCAGGCAGCTGAGTTTTTGTTCCGTCCGGCTTGAAAAAATATACTTTCCCATTGAACCGTAAACAAAACCTGTTCTCGGCTTTATGGAGAATTCCACGGCATGCAAGTGGGAGAAAAGAAAAACTGCGACGGCACAAAAAATAGTTCGTTTCATTTTCTACATTCTACAATATATTTCTGATTTTTGAAGGTATCTTTCACACAGGGCATTGGGGGCATCGTCTCAAACGACCTTGAAATATCCTTAAAAAATTCAAAGGCTCCCATACTTGAAACAAAAACCGTAAAAATCTAAAATATGGCTATGTCAGAAAATAATAATTTAATTAATGAATTTGTAGATAAAAAAACACTTTCGGCATTGAGCAGCCTGCTGGAAACAACCAGCGAAAACAGCGCCGTCAAGAATGCGGTTCAGCTGGCGGATTTTTTTGGACTCGGAGACAGCTTTAAAAAAATTTCGGATAACAAATCGGACGAGGAAGCAAAACTCATCACAAGTTTTGACAAGAACCTTGTGCTTTTGATTCAGAAGACATGGGTTGAAAAATCAGACGAAGCCCTCAAGGCTCAGGTTCTCTACAACCTGGAGGAATTCCACAAAATGCTTGGAAAAAAGAAATACAGGAATTCCTATGTTCAGTTTTTTTCCATTGTTGATGACGTTGTTTACCTCATGTTTGGTTCACAGGCAAAGTCCAAGGATTTTGATGAATATGCTCTCCGCATCGACCCCGAATTCGGTATTTTCTGGTGGTATATAAAATCGCTCCCACAGGATGCCGATTGGACTGAGGAAAAAACAAGAACAGCTCTTCTGCTTGCCATGTACTTTCTTGCAAATTACTAAAGAAGGATTTTGCATTGCAATAAGCATACGGGCCCTTGGTTTTTCCAGGGGCTTTTTAAATTTTTGAATACAATTGCCACAGGAGAAAACTATGGATATAAATGCTATCTGCTCTTCACTCAGAAACGGAACAGAAAAACTTTCACTTCAGAATGCGACGGTAAAAAATGCAGCCCTCAAGGCCGTCTGCGAAAGTCTTGAAAAAAACAGGGCGGAAATTTTTGCAGCCAACGCCATCGACGTCAAGGTTGCCCGCGACAAGGGAACAAGGGAAAGCCTCATTGACCGCCTTAGCCTTGATGACAAGAAGATGGACGGAATCATTGCCGGCGTAGAATCAATAATCGCACAGACAGATCCTATCGGAGAGGAAACAGCCGGATGGAAAACTCCTAACGGACTTCTCATCAGGCAGACGAGGGTTCCTGTAGGAGTTGTAGCCATCATCTATGAAAGCCGCCCAAATGTTACAGTCGACGCCTTTGCCCTTGCTTATAAAAGCGCAAACGCAATTCTTCTGCGCGGTTCATCATCTGCACTCAATTCAAACAAGGCCATCGTTAAGGCCATAAAGGAAGGTCTTGCTTCCGTTGATGATGGCGTTCCAGAAGCAGTTGAACTTGCCCCATGTGAAAGCCGCGACGAAGTTCCGGAAATCCTTACCGCAGTTGGAAAGATCGACCTTGCATTGCCTAGGGGAAGTGCAAACCTGATCAAGACTGTAGTTGAGACTGCAAAGGTTCCTGTAATCGAGACAGGTTCCGGCATCTGCCACCTTTATGTGGATGAAAGCGCAGACTTTGATATGGCAGCAAGAATCGCAGCCAACGGAAAGATGCAGCGCCCAGGGGTTTGCAATGCCCTTGAATGCATCGTCATAAACAAAAAGGTTGCGGAAAATTTCATTCCAAAACTTGCGGCAGTTTTCGAAGGCAAGGTTGAAGTCCGTGCCGATGAAGAAAGCTACGGTCTTTTTGAGAAGGCAGGATATGGAAAGCTTGTGAAGGCTCAGGATGCGGATTTTGGTTTTGAATTCCTTGACCTTATCTGTGCGGTAAAAACCGTCAGTGACATTGATGAAGCCATCGCCTACATCAACAGCCACAACACCAAGCATTCGGAAAGCATTATCACCAACAACATGGCAAACGCAAAAATGTTCCAGGCAAGGATCGATGCAAGCTGCGTCTATGTAAATGCAAGCACAAGATTTACGGACGGCGGCGAATTTGGTTTTGGCGCAGAACTTGGAATCAGTACCCAGAAGATGCATGCCCGCGGTCCAATGGGAATCAAGGCACTTACGACAATAAAATATCTGATCGACGGCGAAGGCCAGACGAGATAAAAAAAATCAGGCTAAAAAGCCTGATTGAATATTAAAGTTTGGATGGGCGGCGTATCCATCATGTCAGGTTCCTTTTCAGGAGCGCAGGGTGCCTTTCCTGCTCGTCAAACTTTATGATTTTAAATTAACAATAAATCTATATTTCGTCAAGTTTTTTCCATCTTCCTGATTTTACATTTGTTTCAATTTTAGATACTTTTACATCGAACATTGTTGCTATGTAATATAATTTTTTTGAGCAATCTAATTTTATACTTACAAAGACATTGTCCTTGAATACTTTTACCAATTCAACTACATCATCAATCTAAAATTAATTTGAAATCATTTGTCATATCCTAAAAATATTAAAATCATCAGTAAAAGTCCAATAAAATAAAAGGCATGGTTCACAAGTTGTGAATCATGCCTTTTCTGTCAAACAGATTCCGAAACCAATTCGGAATGAAATATCATTTTGCCTGGGCAAGCAATTCCGAGATGCTGAAGCAGTGGTCACCAATGCGTTCAATCTGCTTAACAAGATCCATGTAAAGAAGTTCCGCCTTGACGTTGCTTCCTGCCTCAAGACGTCTTCTTGCAACCTTCTTCAAATCCTTCTTGAAGGCATCAATCTGATTCTCAAGTTCAGTAGCAAACTCAAGCTTTTCTTTTGAAAGGCGCTTGTTGATGTTTATGTGGATGAACTGCATGAACTGGCGGGCAAGCTCAACATAAGGCAAAAGCTTGTCTATATCTTCTCCCTGGAATTCCATTTTCTTTTCTATGCTTTTCTGAATCAGCTTTCCAAGGGCATAGCATTCATCTGTGATGGCCTCAAGATCATCCACAATCTGAATCATGGAAGAAAGGTTTGAACGCTGGTTGTCGCTGATAGGCAAGGTTTCGCATTTGAGAAGATACGCGGTTATCTGTTCCTGCATCTGGTCACAGTAGTCTTCCTCACTTTTCATCACATCCATGTGCTCTTCAATGAACTTCTGTTCCATCGATGTGATTCCAATCTGGAAGCGGTCAAACATCTCACTTACAATGTCCGTCATTTTTGCGATTTCACCTTCCGCCCGAACGATGTAACCGCCAAGGCTTTCCTTACCTGCATGGCTCACAAAGTCAAGCTTGTATGTTGCCGGCAATGCGTCAGGATCATCCTTGATGAATTTTCGTGTAAGGGCACAGATCTGGTTTACAAACGGAATACATACGGCTGTCGTAAGTGACTTGAATACGGTATGCAAAATTGAAATCTGAATTGCAATGTTGTCCTTTGGTGAGATCCACTCAACAAAGTTGAGAAGCGGTCTGAAGAACAAAACTACAAGGACCGTACCAAAGATGTTGAAAAGAACATGGACAAGTGCTGCTCTCTTTGCGTCTGCGGTTGTTCCGGCTGCGGCAATGATGGCATCGATTGTTGAACCGATGTTGCTTCCGTATGTCATGATGGCACTCATTTCCCAGGTGACCACCTTGTTGAATGCAAGGGTAATTACGATGGCGGTGAAGGCACTGGAAGAATGCATCAGGGCAGTGATGAAAATACCGATTAAAAATCCGACAATGTAGGAAACAAAACCCATGTGCTGGATATCCTGAAGCCAGCCAAGACTTGCAGGATCAATGCGGAACAGATCGGAAAGACCACTGAGACCAAGGAAGAGCATTCCAAATCCCATGATGGCTTCACCCATGTTGCGCGAGTTGGCGTTCTTCATCATCGTAAGGAAGTAGCCTGCTCCAAATACCGGAATGGCAAATGCACTGATCTTGAAGTTGAATCCAAAGAGGGAAACGATCCAGGCTGTTACTGTTGTACCGATGTTGGCACCGAAAGTAACACCTACGGACTGGGCAAGAGAAAGAAGCCCTGCGTTTACGAAGGAAACAACCATGACAGTTGTCGCCCCGGAAGACTGGATTATCATGGTGATTGCAAGACCCGTTAAAAGGCCCGCAAAACGGTTTCCGGCAACCATACCGAGCGCACGCTGAAGTCTTTCTCCTGCACTCTTCTGAACACCGTTACTCATGAATTTCATTCCGCAAAGAAGAAATCCAAGACTACCAATTAAACCCAATAAAAATGAAACTACAGCCATAATAAACGAGGATCCCTGAGCTGATCGAAGGGTCCGGGTTGTTAATAATGAAGTAAGGTACTATGTTTCGACTGGCTCATTATAAACCGTTGCTCAGTAGTCTTACCTCAACCGTTAAATAAAATAAAGGTTGCCTCGGATGTCCTCCAAAGCAACCTTCGTCTGCTATTCTATTTCTGCGTTTTCTACTTTTTCAAGAGTGATTTTTTTGCCGCCAGCAACAAGTGCCTTTCCTGCAGAGTGAGCAACATGGTCGATGACCTTGTATTCAACCTTGCAGAAGCGGTCGATGTCGATCTTTGCAGGCTTTTCAGTTGCACCTTCATAGCCTTCAAGAGTAACTACTGTACCAGGAGCTGCCCAAGGAGCTGTCAAAAGCTCAACTTTTTCAACGCCGTTTTCTGTGTAGTCGGAAGCAAGGAGCATGCCGTGGCTTTCAACACCCTTCATCTTGCGTGGAGCAAGGTTTGCGGCAATGATTACATGCTTGCCAAGAAGTTCCTCTTCCTTAAGGTATGGACGAAGACCAGACTGGATGATGCGTGGAGTTCCGCTGCCATCGTCCATTGTCTCGATGTAAAGCTTGTCACCCTGTGGGTTTGTCTCAACCTTTTCAATCTTTGCAACGCGAAGTTCGATATATTTGTTGAAGTGCTCAACCGGATCAAATGAAGCTGCTGCCGACTGTGCTGCGTTTTCTGCGGCCTTCTTTTCGGCTGCCTTTGCATCGTTCTTTGCGGCTGCTTCCTTTGTAGCCTTGTCTTCAGCCTTTGCAGTTGCTTCCATGATGTATTCAACATCGATTTCACCTGCAACGCAAGGAACACCAACGGCCCAGTTTTCAAGGATCTGTGGATGGATCTCACCAAAGATACCGCACTGCTTACCATTTACGATGATTCCTGCCTGGCGTCCTGGAATGAAGCGTGGATCGTTTGTCTCAACTACTTCATACTTGTGGTCAAGGTAGTAAAGGATTGTGCTTACTTCAGAAGCAGCTTCGTTGAAGTTTGCGTTGTTGCTTGCTGTAAGGAAACCAAGAGACTGGATTGTCTTTGTTCCTGTATTTTCGCTAGGATCGATGTAGGCAATCTTACCTACTTCAAAAATCTTGTGCGGGTATACTGCGTTTCCGCTCTGGGCTTCTGCTTCAAACAGAGATGCTATGATCGAAGGGCGGATGAACTGATAGTTTTCACTCATCGGATTTGCAATTTCAATGACATTGCTTCCGTCGATGCCCATGTTGTCGATGTATGTCTTCTTTGAACCAAGGTAGTTGAAGATCATTTCCTGGTAGCCAAGACCGGCGAGGATGTTCTTAACCTTGCGGCTGTAAAGTGTAACAGGAAGAAGGCGTCCGATTGTAAAGTCATTTGGCTTTGCAGGCTTGAAGTAATCAAGTCCCATGCCGATCATTACGTCTTCGATGACATCAACTTCGTGGAGGAAGTCGTTGCGGTATGGTGCAGGAGCTACTGTGAACACTGTTTCAGTTCCGTCTTTCTTTACTGTAACTGTATTTCCCATGCGCTGGAGAGCATCCACTACCTGAGCTTCCGTAAGTTCTTCGCCAAGCTTCTTGTTGATTGCGGAAAGTCTTGCGTCTGTTGTTTCCTGGAAGTAGTAAGGAATTGTAACATCCTTTCCAAATCCAGTGTCATATTCGTGGTGAACCTTTACAGGAAGGATTTCGTAACCTGCATCAGCAAAATCACATGCAACGATGTTTGCGGAAAGCATAAGGTCCTTCATGTCGGCACCGGTAAGCTCAACAACCAGTTCCTTGTCGCCGATTTCAATCTGGCCCAAAGTTGCGCTGTTGATGATCGGTGTCATGCTCATCACTTCGCCATTGTCGTCCTGAAGAACAGGATACTTTGGGAAGTCCTTGATGATGTGTCCGTATTCCTTTCCCTTTGGATGTGTTTCAACGATCTCGCGGAGAGTCTGAACGCTTTCACCCTGAAGAGGCTGGAACTTCATTGTATCTGGATCACATGCGTTGAAGTGGATTGGCCACTTAACGTTTGCCTGGCGGTAAACACCCATTGATACAGTCTTTCTCTTGCGTCCAAAGTTCCAGCAGAGCTTTTCCTGTGTCTGCATGATGTCGATGAGCATCGCATTGTCGATGGCCTTTCCAGAGATTACGAAAGAAACCATGTATGGACGGATGTAGCGGAGTTCAGGATCAACGTAAGCATCGCGGCTTGCAGTGTCCTTAAGGTCTCCTGCCTTCGACATGAACTTTGAATAGTCGGAATGCTTTGCGCCTTCATGTTCGCGGAGGCAGCGTGTGATTCCGCCTGTTGACCAGAGGTCTGGACGGTTTGTATCGTTAAGCTCGATCTTTATAACACGGTCGTCTTCTTTGTCTTCCATGTTTGGCTTTTCATCAAGTTCAGCCTTTGCAGATGTAAGTTTCTTTTCAAAAAGTTCCCAGTCATTGTATTTTGTTCCAAGAAGGTTCCAGAACAATTTTTCGTTGACTTCAATCTTAGGCATAAGAGTCCTCTTTTTTTCGGATAATGAATTTGGACAAGATTATACACTTTATATAGAAAAAAAACAATTATTGGATACGTTGTTCCAGGATCGGTGTACTTCGATAAAACCATCAATCGCACAGTCGAAACTTTCTGCAGTTGTTTTGCTTGATGTGGACCCTTCGACTTCACCCTTCGGCAGGCTCAGGGACCACTCAGGGATCCTGTTGAAACTATGTGACCGGATCAGCAAGCAAAGTGATGTGTCTTTTACACCTCAAAGCACCTTACCTTGTGGCCTGCAGAGATTTCCTTCCATGACGGAACTTCCTCACGGCATCGGCTGTCTGCCTTTGGACATCTGTGTGCAAAAGGGCATCCCTTTGGAGATTCAAGGAGAGTCTTCATTTCGCCGCTCTTTTCAACGGCAAACTGTCCGCCGGCTCCTGCAAAAAGTGTCTGTGTGTATGGATGGAGCGCATCCTTGTACATGTCCTTTGCAGGGCCTTCTTCCACAAGCATTCCGCGGTACATTACGCCGATGGTGTCGCAGAACCAGCATGAAACCTTAAGGTCGTGGGCAATGAACAGAAATGAAAGCCCGCGTTTTTCACGAAGTTCCTGCAGAAGATTCAGTATCTGGGCCTGAACGCTGACATCCAGTGCGCTTACAACTTCATCGCAGACAAGGACTTCCGGTTCCATTATCAGCCCGCGGGCAATGGAAATGCGCTGCCTCTGTCCGCCTGAAAATTCCGACGGCTTTCTGTCCAGATCCTTTGCATCAAGACCTGTCTCTTCAAGAATTGCTGCAGCTTTTGCACGGGCATCTTCCTTCCCCTTCCATTTTGAGGAATATTTCAATGAGGAAGTCAGAATGTCATAGACCGTCAGGCGGGGATCCAGCGAGCGAGAAGGATCCTGGAACACATAGCGCACCTTTTCACGGAACAGGGCAAGCTGCTTTTTGTTCATCTTCTGGACATCTTCTTCACCGTCGTTTCCGCAATAAAATACACTGCCTGAATCTGCATCATACATGCGGATCAAAAGCCTTGCGGTCGTAGTTTTTCCGCATCCGCTTTCACCTACAAGTCCATAGGTCTGGCCTTTCCTTATCTCAAAGGAAACGTCATTCACCGCATATACATGCTGGTCAGCCTTTGCAAAAAATCCTGCATCAAGACCAAAGCGTTTCTTGAGACCCGATGCCTTCAATACTGTTTTCTGTTCCATAATCTAAGTTCCTATTCCTTGGTCTGGTCTACGCAATTGAAGCCCGGCTCCCTGCATTTTTCCGTCGCAAGGGAACATCTTGGCGCAAAGGGACATCCAGGTTCCGGATTTGCAGGATCAGTCACGCGACCTGAAATCGCCGTCAGTTTTCCGTCCATATAGTGGGTTCCGAATTTTGGACTTGAAGCAAGGAGAGCCTTTGTGTAAGGATGCCGTGGATTTTCCATAATCTGTGCGGAACTTCCCTGCTCCATGATCAGCCCGCCGTACATGACGATTATCCTGTCACACAATGAAGCGACAAGATCAATGTTGTGGCTGATGAAAATGATGGAAAGCTTTCTGCTCTTCCTCAAGTCGGCAAGAAGTTCCACAATCTGTGCCTGAATGGTCACGTCCAGAGCCGTAGTCGGTTCATCGGCAATGAGAAGGCTGCAGTCCTGTGCAAGGGAAAGGGCAATTGAAATGCGCTGCAGCTGACCGCCGCTGAACTGGTGCGGAAAATTCTTGAGGCGTTTTTCCGGGTCAGGCAATCCGACTTCCTTAAGAAGCTCAATTGTCTTTTCCATACATTCCTCATCTGTAAGCTGGGCATTGGAATTCCTCAAGGTCTCCTCAAAGACGGAACCGATATTCTGCAGCGGATCAAATGAACGCCCCGGCTCCTGAAAGATGTAGCCTATTTTCTTACCGCGGTACTGGCGAAGGTTGCCTTTGTCCAGCGAAGTAAGTTCCGTTCCTTCAAAGAAAATTTTTCCTTCGATGGTTGCGTTGTCTCCATGAAGTCCCGGAATCGCAGTCGATGAAACTGATTTTCCACTGCCGCTTTCGCCTACGATGCCAAGGATTTCCCCCTGGTCCATGGAATAGCTTACACCGCGCACCGCATGGATTTTTACGCTTCTGTTTCCGCGAAGGAGGTCAAAGGTCACATGCAGGTTCTCAACGGAAAGAAATTTCTTGTCCTGTTGACCGCCTGATGATGTTTTTTCTTCCGGCGAAGAAATTCTTTTTTTTGCGCCCAAAGTTTTTTTCTTGAACACCGCATGGTATGGATCATAGAAATCACGCAGGGCATCTCCAAAGAAATTGAAGGCAAGGGTTACCAGAAGCAGAAGCCATACGGGAACAAGGAGCCACGGAAAATTGCGCAGGTTGTTCAGTGTGGAAATGTCACGGTTGATGAGGCTTCCCCAGCTTACTGCCGGATCCGCGATTCCAAGGCCAAGGTAGGACAATGTCGTTTCGCTCATGATGAAGCCTGGAATGGAAAGGGTCGTGCTTACAATCAGAAGGCTTGTTATCTGCGGAATGATATGGCGGAAAATGATCACGAGAGAAGGCATTCCTTCAAGCACCGCATTCTGCACGAATTCCTCGCGCTTGATTGCATGGACCATACCGCGCAATGTTCTCGCACTGCCTGGCCAGCCTACAAGAGAAAGAAGGACAGTGATTATCATGTATGAAGTTCCGCTGTCCATTTTTGAATTCAGAAGTGAACGGAGAAACAGAATCAGGTAGAGTCCCGGAATCAGCATGAAAAATTCGCTGAACCTCATGACAAGCCAGTCTGTCTTTCCGCCAAAGAAACCTGCCAGTCCTCCAAAGATTATTGCAAGAACAAGAGACACGGCACTTGCCACAAAACCGATGGTCAATGAAATGCGGCTTCCGTAGACGATACGGCTGAAAAGGTCGCGCCCAAGGTTGTCGGCACCAAGAAGATAGACAGGATAGTCGCTGTCTGCGGTTCCAAACAAATGAACGTTAGTTTTGAAAACGCCCAGAATCTTGTATTCGCTGCCACGGGCAAACAAACGAAAGTTATGCTTTATTTCCTTTACCTTCGCATACTGCCACGTACTAGGCTCAAGGACACGGTACTCGCGCACCTTTATTCCGTCCAGTCCAAGCTGAATGTTTGCCGGATGAAAAGTATTTTCTGGAAATGATTTTGTCGCAGGATATGGAGCTACAAATTCCGCAAAGACCATCACGAGATAGACTGCTGCGATGAAGATCAGGGAAGCAAAGGCAAGAGGTCTTGATTTTATGTATTCGAATATCTTTTTCATTTAGTTTGCTCCGTAACGAATGCGAGGATCTACCACTGCAAGAAGAATGTCGGAAATCACCATGCCTGCAAGAACCAGTGCCGATACGAACATGCTGTTGGCAAGAACAAGGTTCACGTCCTGCTGGGTAACCGCCTCATACATGAGCCGGCCGATTCCAGGATATGCGAAGATTATTTCAAGAATGAGGCTTCCGCTGAAAAGGCCCGCAAGAAGGTTTGCACTTCCGGTGATGTAAGGATTGAGCGTGTTCTTGAAGGCGTGGTTTAGATATACACGGCGCTCGCTTATGCCCCGGGCACGCAAGGCCATGATGTAAGGCATTCCCATCTGGTCAAGCATTGTTGAACGGATCATCCTCATTGTTCCGCCTATGCCGCCAAGAAAGGATGCAAGCAGAGGAAGAAAGATATGGTGCATGTAGCTGAAAGTAAAATGCAGTGGAGCTTCATCAAAAGGAAAGTCAGGATATGCGGTCACCGGAAAAAGGCCTGTCAGGGATGCAAAAAGCTGAAGCAGGATCAGAAGAAGGATTCCTGGAAAGGCGTGGAAGAACAATGCAAAGAATGTCGCCCCAATGTCGGTGCGGGTTCCGGCTTTTGATGAAAAATAAACACCAAGCAAAAATGAAAAGCCCGTGATGAAGACAAGGGAAATGACATTAAGCAATACGGAATTCCAGATGCGGGAACGGATAAGGAAGCTGACGGGAGCGCGGGAAATCAGGCTTGTTCCAAGGTCGTGATGGATCACAACACGTTTGAGCCATGCGCTGTACTGGACATAGAATGGCTTGTCGATTCCAAATTCCTCACGAAGCTTCTGTTCCTGTTCCTCGGAAAATTTTGCATCCTGGGTGGACTGGTTTTTGTTTCCTTTGCCGGCAGACATTTCGTTCATGATCTGCTGGCTCATCATCTGGTCAACGATGTCTCCGGGCGCAAGTTCCATAAGGCCAAAAAGCGCGAATCCCAGAAGATAGAGAAGCACAAGCATGGTTGCAAGGCGTCCCAGGATAAAGGAACCGAGAGGCACTTTTTTACGGAACACCGTCCATGGATATACAACTGTCGATTTGATCTGATTGAAAATTTTCATTTTATCTCCGCAAGATTTATCGTGCAAAAACATATTCGGTTCTTGCGCCGTACATGTTGTCATAGTATAGGTTTGTATGATCCCACCGGTTGTTCAGGGCAAAGAAACTTCTTGGGCTCACAAGGTAGATTACTGGACACTGCTCAAGATATATCTGCTGATATTCATCCCAGTATTTTTTTGCAAGCACTTTGTCGATGGTGTAGCTTGCATTGTTGTAAAGCCAGTCGACTCTTGCTTCCCATTCAGTAGCAGGTTTTTCCTGCAGCGGGTACCAGAGATGCAGGTTTCCGTAGCTTACCCATACATTGCTTCCCTGGGACGGGAATATGCTGCCACCGGTAAGGCCGATGATTATTGCCTGCCAGTCGTAAGTTGAAGTCAGCATCTCAACTATCTTCTGGAAGTCTGTCTGGCGGACATTAATCTTGATACCTACTAACGAACATTCGTCAGTTATAATCTGGGCAATATCACTTATAGTGCTGCTGGAACTGTTGATCGTAAGGTCAAATTCGACGGCCTTGTTTTCCCAGTCACGCATTATTCCGTCTGTGTCACGCTTCATGCCGATGGACTCAAGCAAAGCAAGGGCACGCTTCACATCATAGCGGTATTGAAGAGCAATGTTTTCATCATAGAATGCGTTGGGTTTTGCAAAGAAGCTGTAGTTCGGATCCGCAAGTCCGCGGTATGTCTGCTGAATGATGCGCTCCCGATTTAAAAGACAGCTCATTGCCTGGCGGAATTCTTTTTTGCAGAACCATTTGTAGTATTGACTCTGTCTGTTCTTTGGATTCTGATTGAATGAAAGGAAAGGCGCTGTAAATGATCCATCCGCGCGGTATACACTATAGTCATTGCCCTGCGAGTTTACAACCTCGTCAACTTCCTCCGGGCGCGGTCCGTAACTTTCAAGTTTTCCCTGCTTGAAAAGAAGATATTCCGTGTTCTGATCCCCTACAATCTGGGCTATTAAAGTCTCAGGATATGGAAGTGATTTTCCATCAACGTCTTTTTCCCAGTAATCTGGATTCCGCTTATAGACAATTCTCTGGGCCGGCCTGTACTCAGCAAAAAGCCATCTACCGCAGGAAGGAATTTCCTTTGGATCACCGGAAGCATTGAAAAGATCCTTTACTCCGTCAGCACCATTTTCTTCCTTTGCCTTTCTGTAGATGAAACAAGGCTTAAGGCTGCAGTTGGTCGTAAGAAGCGGTTCTGCGACTATACGTGGAAAAACAAAATCAAAGCGCCTGTCGTCGATCTTAATGCACTCGATGTGCCCCTGGCTCCCGTCTTCCATCTCAAGAAACTGACCGCTGTACCCGGAACTCTGGAAAACCGCGTCGCCTTCTATTTCGTTGTACCAGTAGACAATATCGTCGCTTGTAACAGGAACCGTCTCTTTCTTTCCGTACCATGACCATACAAGATTTTCACGCAAAGTGTAGTGGACTGTAAGAGTTCCCTTTTCCTCATCTGCTTCAACCTCAAAAAAGGCAGCCCTTGGCTCCCATTCCCTTGTGACCGCGTTGTAGTCGACAAGGCTTTCCTGTGTCTGGGCAATTATTCCGCTTGAGGAACCATCGCGTTCCGCAATGAGATGATTGAAAGTCTTTGGATCTGCAAGGATGGAGTCATTCCAGGTTCCGCCTGTTTTACCGGAAACAAATTCCTGGCCTGTATAAGGTTTGTACTGAGTGCGTTCAAGAAGATGCTGTCCTGCATGAGCACGATAGTCTTCGATTTCTGCAAGTGTCATTTCCGGAGTTTTCTGTCCGCATGAACAGAATGCAACGGCAGCAACACAGAATGCAGCTGTAGCTTTGAGTATTTTCATTTTTCCCACCACCACTAGTATAGCCTTTTTGTCATCTTTTTACTATTCTAATTTCATGGCCCAGCTGAATGCAATTTTTGCCCGTGGACTCAATGGAGAATTCTCACTTGCCGATGGAAGTCTTCCGTGGAAGAACAAGACGGAACTCAATGAATGCGCAAAAAAAGATATGGAGCATTTTAAAAACACCACCATGGGCCACATTGTAATAATGGGATTCAATACCTACGGAACTTTCAGCAGGCCCCTGGGCGGCAGAATCAACGTTGTGGTCGACAGGACAAAAGAAAATGCAGCCACCATCAGTGAAAAGGATTTCAATTTTTTTGCTTCCCTTGAAGCAGCCCTTGATTTTTTTTCGGACGGAAAATTTTCACAGAAGAAACTGTTTTTAATCGGGGGCGCAAAACTTCTTGAATATGCCGCAGAGAAAAAACTCATCACCGGAAAAATCTACGAGACCGTTTTCAACTGCCCTTTTCCGAAAGCTGCGACTTTCATCAAGCCCTTTCCGCCTGAATGGAAAATCTTAAGCAGAACAGAACTTGACGAAAATTCATTTATCCTCTGCAGGACAAGGTAAAGGTTCCGGAACTGTTTTGGGAGCTCCATTTGTATTCTCCCCTGAAACCTGTTATTTCCGCCTCGCCATTTTCATTGGTTGTGACGGTACCCTTTGTGGTCCATTTTTCCTTCACAAGTTCCTTAAGTTTATGATAGGCGGGTTTGACAGTTCCGTCTCGCCTTATAAGACCACTTGGCGCATTTAACCAGGCTCCATCGTTGAAATCCCAGTTGGTGATGGCCGTCACCTGTGGATGGTTCTCAAAAATCTGCGTATAAAATTCTTCTATCCATCTTGCCTGCTGCTCTTCCCCTTCTGGAGTTGAAGCGTCGTCTTCATATCTAAAATCATTCAGATCATCAAGTTCAGGCGGAACAAGCATTCCCGACACGAAAGTGTTTTCCGTGAAATTTATCGGGAGACCAAAGCGCTCAAACCGGGAAAGGACATCCTCGAGTTTTTCAATACCCCAATATCCCTGATGCTGATGGGACTGCAGACCAATGGCATCGATTTTCACTCCCGCGTCAAGACATTTTTCAATAAGTTCTTCATAGGCAGGAGACATGTTGAAGTCATTCAATAAAAGAACTGCATTGTCACTGGCTTCCTTTGCCGAATCAAAAACCGTCTTTACAATTCCTGTCTGTCCAAGTTCCCTGCAAAGCCGCGTCACTGCATTATCATACCTGTCAAAAACCGGCATTATCACGACTTCGTTGATGGCATCCCACATATCTATGATTCCCTTAAAATCTTTGACTTCGCGATGGATTCTTCCTATCTGTTTTTCAAGAATCGTCTTGTTGTCGTACTTCAAAAGCCATGGAGCACAGACCGTATGCCAGCAGAGAGGATGCCCTTTAAGCTGAACTCCATGTCTCTTCAGAAATTTTGCGGCCTGCATGAGTTCCGCAGTCCTTGGCCTGCCCTCTTCCTCCTCAAAGGAACCCCAATAAAATGGAAGGGTTGCAAAATTGAACACATCAAGAAACTGCCTTACGTTTTCATTTTTTTCAGCACCTTCATC
>CALELJ010000160.1 GCA_937902445.1 uncultured Treponema sp.
GTATCCTGCATCTATCTTGCCAATCGCGGACCCTTCGACGCTGCTCAGGGATCCTGTGACGCGCAGCTGCCATACCCAAACAGGATCGGTGAGCATAGTCGAACCGTCCTGCGGCTCGCAATTGACGTAAACGTCTGTCATCACCGAAATGACAAAAAAAACGCCGGAAGTGTAAATTTTTATCCATTCACAATTATATATATTATAGGAAGTGCCTGGACAGGCGGCGTCTCCCGGACTCAATCGGTCAGTAACAATGTAGCTGGCTGAAATATGATGATGGGAGGTAGTTATGATTGTTGACAGAATTATCGCTGTTGTTGCATGTGCAGCAACAGTTGTCTGCATGATTATAGCTTTGCTCTCTTACCTGAAAGATAAGAATGAGTAAAAAATAAAGCCGCCCACTAAAGTTTCACACATGGACGGCTTATTGCAAAAAATGTGGAGACGACCAATTGTCTGGGCGCTTCCTTGTTTCTAAGATACTACAAAAATCCAGCGTCGTCAAATGAATCACCGCCGCAATAATCGCCCTTCGGTAGGCTCAGGGACCACTCAGGGATCCTACGCTATGACGTGCAGGATTGCTGAGCGCAGTCGAAGTATCCTGCATCTATCTTGCCAATCGCGGACCCTTCGACGCTGCTCAGGGATCCTATGACGTTGCGGCTTGAAGCTACGCTGCCATTTCAGGGATCCTGTGAGACTACATAACAGGATCGGTGAGCATAGTCGAACCGTCCTGCATCTATCTTGTCAATCACGGACCCTTCGACGTTGCTCAGGGATCCTATGACGCGCAGCTGCCATACCCAAACAGGATCGGTGAGCATAGTCGAACCGTCCTACATCTATCTTGTCAATCACGGACCCTTCGACGTTGCTCAGGGATCCTATGAAATTATATTTTTAAACAAAAAAAACCGGACCTGATGAGGGTCCGGCTGTTTACTCTTTAAGAGTTAAACATTTAGCAGTAGCTTGCTAAGATTAGAACCAGCAAGAAATTGCAAGTGGTACACACCATGTGAGCTTGTCAGCCTTTTCTGCATTAGCTTCGAAAGCACCATTTGCCCATTTTCCACCATTTGTCTGTGCCTGGAATGCTGCTCCAACGTAACCGTTAGAAGAGATTCCCTTTGTAAGACCTACAGAGAATGCAAGGTGGTCAGAGTTCTTAATTTCTTCTCCACCAACCTTAGCCTTTGCGAGGTAGCGAACGTCTGCTGAGAGGTTCATGCCGTCACCGAGGTTGTAGTCAACACCAGCACCAGCCTGGAAGCGACCGTCAGCACCTTCGTCTCCTGACTTCTGGAACATGAAGTATGCACCTGAAGCAGATACCTTGAGTTCATCGCTAACCTGGTAAGAAGCTGCGAGAGCAATCTTTGTCTTAGTCATAGCAGAAAGATACTTTGCTGGCTTATCTTCGTCCTTAACATCCTTCATAGCTGCTGCGAGAGACTTGTCGTAGTCCTGGAGCATGTTCATCTGGAAACCAACACCTACGTAGAGGTTTTCTACAGCTGTGAGGTCGAATGCTGCTTCGATTGTCTTGTCGAGACGTGCATCTTCTTCAGCTGTTGTAGCAGTAGCTTCTACCTTTGGTGTGTTCTTGAGGATCAACTGAGCCTTGATCTTACCAACACCTTCAATGTTGTATGCGAAACCTGTCTGAAGGTTCTTATATACATCTTCAGCCTTTTTTGCTGTTGTATCGATTGGAGCCATAGCGAGAACATAGAGTCCGTCCATTGGTGTGATTTCAACCTTGAGGCCGTTGTTTGCCCTTCCAGACATCAAGAGACCTTCGTCCTCTGCAACCCAAGAAGATACAGGGCGGAGCCAGTTCCATGAACCGTAGCAGAAGTCACCACGAAGTGGTGTTGGTGCGTCAAAGTTACCAACTGAAACCTTTACTGCATCTACTGGCTTTGCCCAGATGTATGCATCATCACCAGGGCCAAGACCAGACTTCATGTCGTTCCAAACGCCCATTTCAAATCCTACTTTTCCGTCTTCTGCTGCTGCGTGAACATCAAGACGAGCAACACGAGCAGGAGAACCCCAATCGTTTCCACCCCAAGAATTGCTTGTTACTGCAATCATGTCCTTTCCGTCGTTTGCAATTGGTACTGTCAAAACACGAAGCCATGAACCGAATGTGATTTCTGCGAATGCAGATGTTGTCAATGCTGCTGCTGCAGCTACTGCGATAAGAGTCTTTTTCATCTCTTAGCCTCCTTATAATAGAGGGAAAAGTAAAAATTTGATTTTAGTTTTCAATTGTGCTACGTTTGGAAAAACAAAGAATTATCCTTGAATATCCTGATAGCCTCCTTGGGACGTCATGAGCCCGAAAATAAGAATAGGAGTTCAGCCGGAATCAGAACCTCTGACTTCCGGTAGTGATAGTTCTTCTGTTTTGTGGAGAAGACATGTTCATAGTTGGAATAGACATAGCAAAAAAAAGTCATCAGGCCTTGATCACAGATTCAAACGGAAAACCTATGGGAAAATCCTTCAGATTCCAAAACAGCCTGGAGGGGTTCCGCCTGCTTCTTTCAAAAATGAATGAAATTTCAGCTGACGTATCCCAATTCGAAATCGGAATGGAAGCGACAGGGCATTACTGGATCAACCTCTATACACGGCTTGTTGAATGCAAATATGTTGTACATGTGATCAATCCATTGCAGTCGGATGCCTTGAGAAACCTGTACATACGGCGGACAAAGACAGACAGTGTCGACTGCAAAATCATCGCCCAGGTGATAAGGATTGGACAATATAGCGAAACAAGACTGAAGGATGACAAACTGCTTGCAGTAAGGGATATGTCCAGACAAAGGTTCTATATGGTGGATATCTGTGCTGACTTGAAACGAAAGGTGGTGGTCATAATGGACAAAATTTTTCCGGAATACCAGCACTTTTTCTCCGATATGTTTGGAAAGACGTCCTGCGCCATCCTAAAACGCTGCGCAAGCGCAAGGGCAGTTTCAGAAATTCCGCTTGAAGAACTTACTTCAATAATGAGCAGCGCAAGCCGGGGAAAATTCAAGGAAGGCAAGGCACGTTTATTGAAGCTTCTTGCAAAGGATTCCTTTCACGCCATCGTTGAGTCGGAAAACCTGTCGCTTATGGTGGTGCAGATGATAGAACAGATTGAACTCTACGAGCGCCAGATAAAGGTTCTTGAAGACTACATCTCAAAATTTTTTTCTTCATTCAACAGCAGCCTTACTGAATTGCCAGGCATAGGACCCGTACTTGGAGCTGCGATCTTAAGTGAGATTGGCGACATAAACAGATTTTCTTCCGCAAAAAAACTGGCAGCCTTTGCTGGAATCGATCCTTCCGTAAAGCAGTCGGGAAATTTCATAAGCCATGAAAACCACATGTCCAAAAGGGGATCTCCATATTTACGGCGGGCACTGTGGATAGCATCATTTGTCAACGTGAACCACAACAAGGACATTACAAGGGTCTATGGCGACAGATGTTCCAAGGGGAAAAATCATTTCAAGACAATGGGCTTTCTGTGCCACAAACTGCTGAACCAGATCTATTTCGTGCTTAAAAATGAGAGACATCATTGAAAAACAACAGAATCGCGGACCCTTCGACGCTGCTCAGGGATCCTGTGAGACTACATAACAGGATCGGTGAGCGTAGTCGAACCGTCTACGTGAACAACAAGGCTTGAAAATTGCTTTTTTTGTTTCATGTCTATATAATAGAAAGAAGTAGGGGCTTTGTTTTGTATACAAGAGAAGTAAGTGAAATGCCGGAGTCTTTCGTCAAGAATTTCAAGCCGGTTTTTGGAACATTTAAAGGTCATCCCAAGCGTCTTGATATCCGTGGAGTTTTCAAGCCATACGGAACAATTCCGCTTCCAACCTTCATCACAAATCTCAGAATAAAAAGCCGCCTTACCTTTACATTTGATATTGGCGAATACATAGGCCGCATCACTTTTGTAGACGCAAAGATTATAGGCTATTCGGAAGTTATCTTCTGGAACAAAACTACAAACCAGAAATTTGTCTATCATTCCGTAATGAGCATGAGAAAGCGTTTCATTCCCCACAATCTTGAGTCTGCTTCCACTTCAAGCTATTCAAAAAAAAGATATACGCGCATCAGCTGGGACAGGGCACACGGAAAATTTTCTGTAGTCTTTGATCTTAACGGTGATTCAGTAAGGCCTTCTGCCCATGGTGCCATTTCCGGGGATTTCAATGCGGAACAGTTTGCTGAGCTAACATGTTCCCGTCCAAATCCAACGGTCAGAAGATGTTCCGCCTTGTACAACTGTACGCTTCCAGCCCACGGAACAATTTCACTGCGCTATAAAAACGGCGAGCAGAAAACCATGTCCGACAGTTCCGGTATTTCAAATTTTTCGATTTCAAGAACATATATGAAATTCCGTTCCCATGGAGAATTTGTAGTCGGGTTTGCCAACATCAAGGGAAAAAATGTTTCTTTCCGTATCGCTGCTGAATCCCACGACGCCGTGAACACCGACAAATACAATCTCAATGTTCTTTTTTATGACGGAAAGGCAACTCCTTTGCCACCGGTGGTAATCAGCCACAACATGGGAGTCAACAATACATGGGTCATTCAGGACACGGAAAACATGGTGGACCTGACATTTACGCCCATTTCTTCAAAACTAAAAAAAATCAGCGCAATCATCCTGCGCACCACATACAGGAGTATCTACGGAACTTTTGAGGGCACTTTGGTTACTGCCGATGGTGAGAAAATAACATTCAAATCACTGCCTGGAATAGCCGAAAATTACTTGATAAGGTTGTAATTTTTTTTACATCCACTTTCAGGAGGTTTTTCATGTCAGACCAGAATTCGCCAAAAAGAACCCTTGAACCGGGTACTCTTGATAAAACAAGAAAAAATATCGGACCAATAGATGCTTCTGAGGCAGCTCAGATGCAGAAGATTCTTGGTGGCGAAGTTCTAATGGAAAAATATGCTCCCATGGATACTTCCAACATGCCAAAAAGAAAGCAGCACTATGAAAGCACCGTCAGGGCTTCTGGAAAAACTTCTTCGGATATTTCTTCCGCAAGTGCATCCTATGGTTCGTCGTCTTCTTCCGCATTTGTAGGCGGAAAGGCCAGTGGAGGGAAAAAAGTGAAAACTGATGAAGATTTGCCAGAGATTTCTGCACATGAGTTGAAGCTCATGGATCGTGCCATGATGTCATCTGTGTACAACATTAAGCCGGATTTTGGACTTTTCAATTTCCTTTTCAGGATGTCGGCAAAAAACAAGGAAAAGGTTCAGAGAAACCTTGGTGACTATGTCATCAAAAGACATATCGACCATATCCAGAGTTTTGTAAGTACTATCAAGACTTTCATTCAGATTTCTCCTGATGCCTATAAATCAAAGATTGCTACGGAAGCTGACCTTAAATTCAAATTTCTCAGAACGGTCGGAAAATGGCAGATTAAGGATTTGAAGACTCTGGCACTTGAGGTTGAGAATGCGGCAGACTATCTTACGGTTCCAATGCTCATTCCGGTAACAAGGGCAATCTATCGTCTTTTGCTTACAGTCTACTATATCGGTGACCAGCAGGTTTCGCTCCTTATCCGTGAAATCTACAACGATCTTGGCGGCTATTCAAATTCCGACAAGGCAAAACTCCAGACCCTTGCAAAACAGGGACTTACGGAGTGGCTTTATCTTCATGATCAGATCATCAAGGGACTTTATCCTCTTCTTATGAGAATGTGTTCTCCGGAATATGTTGAGTTCCCTGATTTTTTCAAAGTCAAGATTGCTGAAATCCTGAAGTTCCTTGGAATTTCCAAATTCGATCTTCTCCTTCCAGAAAAGAAAAAGAAGGAAGAAAAAAAGGAAGAAGAGAAAACCGAAGAAAAGAAGAAGGAAAACCGCCACACAGCAGGGGAAAAGAATGAAGTCGTTACGATGGGATTGAGGATCCTCGATCAGCTGTTCCCTAAGGCAGGTTTTCTGCATCTTGAAAATCATCCGGACCTCTATCCTTACTTCCAGCCGATCTATAATTTTGTGGACGGATTCAATGTCATCCATCCGGAAAATCCACTTCAGGTTACGATTGTCCTCACTCTGATTCTTGAGGATTTCTTCAAGGGCTGCCGCAACATCAATTTCAACATTGAGGCGGACGAAGTACTCGGATCCATCCCGGACAAGCTTGACCTTTGCATGGGTGACTGGATTTCATACTATGAGGATCTTTTTGGTAAAAGACTTGGTGACTATCTGCGTACCTATGTAAATACACTTTATTCACAGAAAGATTATGCCCAGTCGAATTTCGGAAAGGAGAATCTGAACAACATTCTGTGGAGAATGAAATATTTCTTCCTTCCGCATTTCAAGTTCAATGCACCTGTTCTGCAGAAGCCTATCAACGATACAAAGTACAAACCTTTCTATGGAAGAACTGATTACATCAGAACTGTTTTCGGAACCCTTGTAAGAAGGATTGATGAAAATTCAGCCTCAAAGAAGACTGTTCTCGGTGTACTGAATCCATGGGATAAATATAATTTTGATCTTCCAAATCCAATATCAAAGAGAATCGATGTACTTCTCGGAGCAAAAAGAGATGCTTCAGTTTCAGCTGCCACAAATGCAAACCTGATAAAGTATACCTACTGTGTAATGTCTGTTCTTGACTGGTGGGTGAACAATCCTTCAAGTCCTGCCTATGCAAGTGATCCGATGACCCTTTACCGTATCAATGCAGAAGATGGCGCTCCTCAGTTCTCCGTTGATCTTAGAACCGACCAGAATGCACTTTTTGCTGAAGGCGTTAAAAAGGCCATTGAGGCAAAAAAGAACAAGTAAATGTTGAAGGGCTGCCATGAAAGCGATGATTTTGAATGTCATATGCTTCCCGGACAGCCCTTTTTTTGTGACCGCAACCTCAGGTATTTTTAATTGCTTTATTGAAAAAGTGAATTTATAATTGATATCATGAAATCAATTAAAAATCTGGTAGAATATTATGATGAGCTGTTTCCTGTAAGCAGCCTGAAAAAAAGTTTTTATTCTGAATTTGCAAAAATCTACAAGACTCCGGTACATTTCCTTTCTGTAGATTGCGGAACAGGTTTCCTTGAAAGCAGTCTTGCCCGCGAAGGTCATGACGTCACCGGAATTGAAAATGTCGAGGAACTTCTTCAGTCGGCGAATTTAAGACGCAGAAGCCAGTTGATGTCCATCAGGTTTTTCCAGATGGAAAAAAACGACATGCCAAAGTTTCTAGGAAAATCTTTCTACAACGTGATTTCAGTTTTAAACAGCCGCATAATGTTTTTCACAGATGCTGATTCCATAAGGGATTTTTTCACTACATGCAGAAAGCTTGTTGCTGACAAAGGAATTGTTCTTCTTGAGACCATCAACTTTGAAAAATACGGAAACTCGGCTCTTGTCCAGCTTAAGACCCGTGAGAGTGTAAGGGCCAAGCTTTTTTCTGAAATCCTCACTTCTGGAAGCGGAACAAAAACGATATCCATGAATCTTGAAAACAGTTCCGAAAAAATAATTCCGATCCTGAACAATGTTCCGGTGTATCCGGTTTTGCCTTCTGAAATCAAAACTCTTGCGATGGAGGCAGGATTTTCAAATGTTGAATTCTACGGAGATTTTGACAGGAGCCCATTTACAGGAAACGAAGATTTCTGTATTTCCGTCATCAGTTGATTTTCCAGCGGTTGCCTTCCCGGGTGAACCGCTTTGCATTGACCTCAATGAGTCGTCCGTCTTCACCAAGCATTTTTACCATTGAGGTAATCGGATTTACTTCCGTAACTCTGAAGTTTGTATTGTCGTAATAAAGCCTGATTCCTTCATTCGGAAGTTTTTTTCTTGCTTCCGCATACCAGTCGTATTCGTAGCTAAGGCAGCACAAAAGTCTTCCGCACTGTCCGCTGATCTTCATGGAATTCAAACTGAGGTTCTGGTCCTTTGCCATGCGAATGCTTACCGGACGAAGTTTGTCACTGATGCAGTTGCAGCAATATGGCCTTCCGCAGACTCCAAGTCCACCCGTGATTCTGCTTTCGTCGCGCACACCGATCTGACGAAGTTCAATTCTCATCTTGAAGATTGAAACAAGATCCTTTACAAGATCACGGAAGTCAACACGGTTTTCGCTTGAGAAGAAGAAAAGGGCTTTCTGTTCACCAACAAGAAAATGAACCGTGATGAGTTTCATGTCCAGCTTGTGGAAAGCGACTTTTTCCTTGAATTTCACGAAGGCTTCTTTTTCAGTTTCCGCAAGCTTGGCTGCTTTTTCAATATCGTCTTCTGTGGCGACTCTTGTAATCTCAACAATATCGGAAGGCTTTATTCCGACAGGAGACTTTGACATTCCAAGGTTTTTTGCAAGGTCAAGACCGTAGCGGGTTGGAATGATTACATCATCACCTTCCTTGATCTTCATGCCCTGCGGAACTGTCGCATAGATTCCTTCAAAGGAGTAGGCAAGACGAAGCTTGTACAGTTCCTTAGGAAAAACGTAATCTTCGTTGCTTGTATCCTGTGTAATATTGTCTTCAAGAGAAGAAAGGTCTTCTGACTCTTTATCTATATCATTTTCAAAAATATCTGACATCTATTTATCCTGTTTATGTTTGAACCTTTGAAATTCCGTCTTTCAAAAGACATTCCATATTTTAACACTCAAGAGGCAAAAAGGTCTACCAAAAGTCCTTTAAGTTCGTTGATTCTCTCAAGCATGCCCAAAGTTTTTCTGTGGATGTCGTTGGCAGGATTTATGAGCCATCGTGCCATCTCGTCAAGTTTTTCATTGATGACGTTCACCTGAATGTAAGGATCTCTTGTGCTTGCCCCGCGCCTTCTGTTTTTCTTCTTGAGTTCAAGATTGTTTTTAACGACATATTTCAGGAACTGGGAGACTTTCTTTCTGTAGTCGGCAAAAACATCCGGAGTCTGGTGGTCTTTCAGTACATCGGCTGCTGAATCCGCCTGGTCACGAAGCCATACCGCAGCTTCCTCAACTTCCATTTCAGAAATTTCTATCGGGAATCCATCTCTCGTGTACTGAACCTGTGCCTGGGATTTTTCAAACAGGGAAGCAAAAATGCCTTTCTTTGGCGCAGTCTTTTTTGTGTTTTCATCCTGTTTTGCTTTTGCCGCCGCCTGGCTTGAAAGGGTTTGCGCTGCCTGGAAATGTATGTTTGAGTTGATTGAATCCAATGCCATGCTAGATCCTGACAGACATGGAACTGATTGCCTTTTCGTTTTCCCATTCAGCAGATGCTTTTTCGTAATCAGCGGCATCTACTCTTGAAATGCAGTGGCCGTGGATGATTACGTTTTCTTCTGAATAAAGCTTCTTTGTCTGGATGTCACCGATGATTGCGCTGGTTGAAAGCAGTCTGACGAATTCCGGTGCGACGATATTGCCAAGCACGATTCCGCCTATGACCGTAACTGATCTGCCGGTCACGTTTCCACGGATTCTTGCCTTTTCTCCGATAATGATATTTCCAGTTGTCTCAAGGTTGCCGTCAATGTCGCCGTCAATTCTTGCGAATCCATTGATCTTTACATCACCCTTTACGGATGAACCGCTGCCTAAGATGCTGTTGATGGAGATGTTGTCTGTGAGTGCCATTCTTTTACTTTACGTTAATGTATTTTGCAGGATCAACAACGTCAGAACCGATGTGGACTTCATAGTGAAGATGAGGTCCTGTCGAGATACCGGTGTTTCCGATAGTTCCGATAATCTGGCGCTGGTTTACGATGTCACCTTTCTTTACGCGTGTTGTGGCAAGGTGAGCGTAGCGGGTATAGATACCGTGCTTGTGCTTGATGATGACGAAGTTTCCAAAATCATCGGCATAACCCACGGTTACGATCTGTCCGTTTGCAGTCGCAATAATAGGGTCTCCGCTTCTCCATGTTGAAAAGTCGAGTCCCTTGTGGATGTACCACTGCTGTGTGATAGGATGGATGTTCTGGCCAAATTCCATAGAGATGTGACCGATACCGTTTTTAATCGGCCATACGTTTGGAATGTCAGAGAAAAGTGTTCCCTGGTTTTCAAGCATTTTTCCAATCTGCTCTACAGGGCGGACTGCATTTTCAAGATAGGCTGTGAGCTGGCGGATGTCCGAAGTTTCCTTGAGTGATCCGCTTGTAATGTCCTGTGTATCAAAAAGAGATGAAAGGTCGGAATTTTTTCCTGTTGATTTTGAATTCTGGGTGCTCTGGTTGATTCCAAGGAGAGAGAGCGACTGGCTCAAAGACGACTGGAACCTCTTTGCTGTCTGAAGAAGGTTGTTGTTTTCATCACGAAGTTCATCGAGGCTTGCAAGGGTCTCGCGGTTTTCTTCCCTGAGCCGTGAAATTTCAGTTCCGGAAGCAGTATTTCTGTGGTTGAAGTAAACGAAGGAACATGCAACGCCGCTGATTACGGCAAGTCCAAGAATAAGTGCAAATACATTTGTCTGTACGCTTACAACTTTTCCGTTTGAATGCGGAACAATCATGAGCGTCAATTTTCCGTCAAAGAATTTTACAATGCAAACACAAAGCCTTCCGATGGCGGCAAAAAATGCCCCGAAAGCATGTACGATGCGGGAAACGATGTTTTTTTCCAGTCTTTTATATCTGCGTGTGTGTGCCACGTAAAACTCCAGTGGACAGCTGTCATCCGTCCATTTTCTCTACATTATATCAAACACTCGTTAGTCTTTTCAAGTGAATTCGCAGACGGAACCGGTTGGCAAATTATCGTTTGACTTGAAAATACTACTATGCTATTCTTTGTATATTATCGGTTAAATAACTCGTAATGTGACGGAATTCTGAAAGGTGTGCTTTCAGAATATTTTTTTTATTTCTAAACCTTGAAAAGGAAAAGCCATGCAGTTTTTTGATACTCACGCCCATATTGGGTTGATTTATGACGACCCAATCAGACAGATCAGTGTTATTCAGCAGGCAAAGCTTGCCGGCGTTGCACGAATTATCAGCATAAACAACAGTCTCCATGACTTTAAAAAGGAATATCCTGTACTTAAGTCGCAGAAAGGAATCTATCACGCTGTTGGAGTCGGACCGTCGGAAGTGAACACTCCGGGAAAAGACTGGATCAAGACAATAGAAGAAAGTGTTCAGCTGCCTAACGTTGTTGCAATCGGAGAAACAGGACTCGATTACTTCAAGAAATATGGAGACAAGAGAAGCCAGATTGAACTTTTCATCACACAGCTTGATCTTGCCCAGAAACATGACAAGCCTGTAATCATCCATAACCGCGAGGCAGGAAAGGACATCTTTGAGATTCTTCAGGACAGGCTTCCATCAAGGGGTGCTGTATTCCACTGTTACAGCGAAGACGCAGCCTATGCAAGACAGTGCCTTGACGCCGGAATGAACGTTTACTTCTCATTTGCCGGAAACCTTACTTTCCGCAATGCAAGAAATCTTCACGACACTGTTTTCGCCCTCAAGGACGCCGGTGCCACAGACAGAATCCTCATTGAGACAGAAAGTCCTTTCATGGCTCCTGCAGAATACCGCGACAAGAGAACCATGCCTTCGTTCCTTCCATCGACTGCAAAATTCCTTGCGGATATGCTGGAAATGGACCTTGAATCCCTTGCCGCAATGCTGTGGACAAACAGCTGTAAATTCTTTGGTTTGCCGGAAGGTAAAAACCATTAGGATTCTGGATGTCTCCGCG
>CALELJ010000161.1 GCA_937902445.1 uncultured Treponema sp.
CTTTCCATTCAGCCTCTTGTTGAAAATGCAATCCAGCACGGGCTTAGACCTAAGAAGTCAGGCGGAACTCTGACAATCTCTACCTATGAAATTTCATCTTCCATAGTAATTTCAGTCAAGGACGACGGAATCGGGTTCAGCACGGAAAAACAAAAGACTGACAAAAGAAAACATCTGGGCATCGAGAATACAAAATTCCGCATTGGAAAAATTTGCGGTGGCCAGCTAGTGATAAAAAGCATCCTCAATGTGGGTACCGAGGCAATCATTACCATTCCGAAAAGTTCAGATTAAATATTGGCTTTAATGAAACGGCATAAAAAGCATTTTACATTTTTTTCCTGTAGTGGTATTATTTTTAAAACTTAAAGGAAACTAAAGTTTCTTAAGTTTCACTTATCTTTTTTTTATATTTCAAGAGGTACTTTTATGGCAAAAGACATCGATTGGGGCAACTTGCCTTTCGGCTACATGGAAACAAACAAGAGCTTCGTAGCCAACTGGAAAGACGGTGCTTGGGATGAAGGAACTCTTACTTCTGACCACACAATTACTATGAGCGAATGCGCATGTGTCCTTCAGTATGCACAGACATGTTTTGAAGGACTTAAGGCATATACAACTTCAGACGGAAAGGTCGTTACATTCAGACCGGACCTCAACGCTGACCGCATGGCAGACAGCTGTACACGCCTTGAAATGCCTGTGTTCCCAAAAGAAAAGTTCATCCAGGCTGTAATCGATGTCGTTAAGGCTAACCTTGACTTTGTTCCACCTTACGGAAGCGGCGCTACACTTTACATCCGTCCATTCATGTTCGGTTCAAATGCAGTTATCGGTGTTAAGCCTGCAACTGAATTCCAGTTCCGTATTCTTGTAACTCCAGTAGGACCATATTTCAAGGGTGGCGTAAAGCCAATCAAGGTTCGCATCTCTGACCGCGACCGTGCAGCTCCTCATGGAACAGGTGACATCAAGGCAGGTCTTAACTATGCAATGTCCCTCTACAACATCGTTGACGCACACAACTGCGGATATGCTGAGAACATGTACACAGACCCTGCAACACACACCTATATTGAAGAAACTGGTGGAGCAAACATCCTCTTCGTTGACAAGAAGGGTACATTGATCACACCAAAGTCTGGTTCAATCCTTCCTTCAATCACACGCCGTTCTTTGATTACTGTTGCAAAGGATATCCTTGGCATGAAGGTTGAGGAACGCCCTGTAAACAAGAAGGAACTCAAGAAGTTTGTTGAATGCGGCCTCTGTGGAACTGCTGCAGTCATTTCTCCAATCGGACAGATCGACGACCACGGAAAGTCAATCATGCTTCCAAGCGGAATGGAAAACATCGGCCCTGTAATGCAGAAACTTCGTGAGACTTTGACAGGCATCCAGATGGGAACTGTAAAGGGACCAGAAGGCTGGGTTGTTGAAATCAATTAATAATTAAGAATGCATAATTCATAATTAAGTCCTCCGGACGGTCTGGTGATTTTAGGCTGCCGGGGGATTTTTTTTGCTGTTGTGGGTGCGCGGTGCTGAACTTCTCTAAATGACGGATGAAAGTGCAGGATTGCTTAGAAATGCGCAGATTGTTTAGAAATGCGCAGGATTGCTGATCTTCTACCAACGGCGCAGGATTGCTGAGCGCAGTCGAAGTATCCTGCAGTATCTTTGCTGTGTCGGGCCCTTCGACTCCGCTCAGGGGGCCTGGGATTTTTTCGGTTTTACAATCCATATACCGGCTATTTTTCCAGCACAAAAAGGAATTCGTTTACGTGGATGTCGCGGTTTTTCAGGTTGCGGCTGCCTCGGAAGGTGTTGTATTCGATTTCTACGGTCTTTACCTTGCCGTATTTCTTGAGCATGTTTTTCATTTCGTCAAAACCTATGAAACCTTCGGAATTGTACGATACGATTGTATACTTTGCGTCAAGATTTGAGATGATTGTGTCCATGCTTTCAAGGGCATAGGCTTTCTTGTTGAATTTTGACCTGTTCCAGTTGCAGGGGATGCCGGAAACCTTGCTTAGCTTTACGTCCGGAATGGCATTGTCGGCTATAAGGTTCAGCATGAAGTAGTTGCTGCCGTATGGATGCTGGTTGTAAGGCGGATCAAGGTAAGCGACGTCGATTTTCTTCAGTTCCGCGGAAAGTTCAACTGTGTCTTTCTGGAATAACTGTACTTTTGATGAGTAGTTGCTGAATACCGGAATAGGAAGTTCCACCTGGCCCATGATTCTTGTGAGGGCGTTTTTCCCGGTGCCTCCAAAGCAGCCTATTCCTGTCTTCTTGTCCTTGTAGAAGCCTTTGAAGACGCCGCTGGTGTTTACATGGATGCTGGCTTCTGTCAAAAGGGGGGCAAGAAAGAAGTTTTTGTATTCATCGTCAACTTTTTCTATTAATTTTCTGTAAGTGTCGATTCTTTCTGCATTTTCGCGGGTATAGAATGCTCTTTCGCCTGCCTGAATGTTGTTTGTGTCCCTTGGGGCGTAGTTTTCACATATGATTCCGGGTGTTTTTAACTCAAAAAATTCTTTTTCCAGGCTGTTTCTTAGGTCAAAGTATCTGTCTGCGTCAAATTCGCGGCGGTTGTACAGGTAGCAGGAATTCAATATACGGCTGTAATTTTCAAGGTCATTGGCGATTACAATGGAAGAATGCTGCTTCAACATGCGGGCGACAACACCGCTGCCGGAAAAAAGATCCGCGCAGACCAGCTTTTTTTTGTTCAGTTTTGCCTTGATTTCCTCGATTTCCTTCTGGATGTGGCCTATGAGAATGCGTTTGTTGCCTATGTAGGTGATAATCTGGGTTGTAAGGAAGTCGTTGTTTTCAGCCATGGTTTTGTCAGTATAGAGTGAATCGATAAAAAAAGCAATTTTAGGGAATTCCGGCTGTTTTGCTAAAAGTCTATACTTGAATTCATCTTTTCTATATAATGATAATAATATAATAGGGGAAGTAATCGGTTTAAAACCCCATCAAATTGAAGGAATTAACATGGAAAACAATTCGCTTGGAAACATCACATCGCTGAAACCTGTTGTAAAACCTATCCGTATGGGTATTGACGTAGGATCGACTACTGTAAAGGTTGTTGCCCTTGGTGATAATGATGAACTTCTTTATGGTGCATATGAGCGTCACCGTGCTGATATCAGAAATACAATCATCGCTGTTGTAAACAAGGCTTTTGATACCCTTGAAGGAATTCTTCCTGAAAAAGAAAATCAGACAATCAGCGTCAAGGTTACCGGTTCAGGTGGACTTTCTGTTTCCCAGTGGCTTAATGTTCCGTTTATTCAGGAAGTTGTTGCAGCTAC
>CALELJ010000162.1 GCA_937902445.1 uncultured Treponema sp.
AGAACTGCCAGATTATTTTGTGCTTTATGAACGCCGCAAGGGAAACTATAAAAATCTGCAGGAAGACTGGTGCAGTTTTATGGAGCGTTACAAGGATTTTGTAGCTCCTGAAACTCTGCTTTTGGAACGGACGGAAGACGATCCTTCCATCACCAATCCTGAAGAATGTATGTATGACATCTGCATGACGGTAGATAAAAACGATCCCCGGCTGGAAGTGCAGAAAACGGCCGCTGTTGGAACCACCAGTAAATCAGACATTCCAACCTGTCCAAACACAATGATAATTCAAGGTGGCAAATACGCTGTTTATCATTATAAGGGATATCCCCAGTTGATTTATAAGGCGTATCAAAGCTTCTTCTTAAACTGGCTTTCTAAAACCGGCAACAGGGTAGATAATCACGGCGGCTTTGACATCTACCGGCATATTGATTTGAAAACAATGTATATGGAACTGGATATATGTATTCCGATAAAGTAGAAAATGTACATGGAATATAAAAAATTAAAAATAATTCTTGACTCTCCCCTAAGAGGATACCGTAGACTTCATATTGTAAGGAGACGAACAAAATGCTGAAGATTGGTGAGTTTTCAAAGTTGAGTCAGATGACTGTAAAAGCTCTTAGATTCTATGAAAAAGAAGGCCTTCTGATTCCTGCATCCGTTGACGAATGGACAGGATACCGCTTTTACACAACTGAACAGCTTACGACTGCGGCAAAAATAAAATCATACCGCCAGTTGGACTTATCAATAGAAGAAATCAAGGCAATCTTCAAAGGAAAGAACGCGCGAAAAATCCTTGAAGAAAAAGCCGAAGCTCTTGTAAATCAGCAAAAAGAAATTGATGTTCGTCTCTCCATAATCAATCACATTTTGGAGAAAGACAGTATGAAGTATCAGGTAACAATTAAAGAAATCCCAGAGATGACAGTTTATTATTCAGAAAAGCGACTTGCAAAGATTGAAGACAAAATGACTTTTATTCCTGCATGTGGTGAAGAAGCAAAAAAACTGAATCCTCAGTTGAAGTGTGCAGAACCAGCTTATGAGTTTGTCGAATATCTTGATGATTCTTATCGCGAAACAGATGTGCTGATCCGCCATTCTGAAGCTGTAACAGAGTTCGGAACAGAAAATGAAAACATTAAATTCAGAAAAGTTCCAGCCGCAAAAGTTTTGAGCATTTTCCACAAAGGTGCTTACGATGAAATCGGTGAAGCCTATGCATTCATCATGAGGTACGCAGAAGAAAACGGTTACAAGGTTGCAGGCCTTTCCAGAGAATGCTATATCGACGGAATCTGGAACAAGGATTCAGTAGAAGACTGGCTTACAGAAGTTCAGCTTCCGATTGAATGAGGAGAGCAGGATAGAAGCTGTACTTGTCCTGTAAAGGCAAAATAAATAATCTATCGGCAAAATATAACTGGTTTTTACGCTTATAATATCCTTTATATTTTGCCGATAACGTGATATAATTTGCCTATGGCAAAGATTGAATATATTTCTGTTGAAGAAGCCTCAAAACTCTGGGAATTAAGTATCCGCAGCGTTCGAAATTACTGTGCACAGGGCAGGGTTCCAGGTGCATTACTGGAAGGTAAGACCTGGAAAATTCCTTCAAATGCAGAAAAACCTGGCCGCAAGACACGTCATATAGAAACAGAAAATAGTTTATTAGCATTCTTAAAACGTGAAAAAGATTCCAGTCTGAAAGGTGGAATTTATCACAAGATTCAGATTGATCTTACATACAATTCAAATCATATTGAAGGTTCAAGACTTTCCCATGATCAGACACGATTCATTTTTGAAACTAAAACTCTTGGTATTACAGATACGGCGGTAAAGGTTGATGATATTATTGAAACTGTAAACCATTTCCGCTGTATAGATCTTGCCATTGAAGGAGCCAATACAAAACTTTCGGAAAGTTTTATAAAGCAGCTGCATTATATCCTCAAAACAGGAACTACAGATGCCCAGAAATCCTGGTTCAAAACAGGCGATTATAAGATGATTGAGAACGAGGTAGGTGGTAGCGAGACAGTTAAACCTGAAGAAGTCGCTGCAGAAATGAAAACTTTACTTGCTGACTATAATTCAAAATCCGAAATCACCTTTGATGATATTCTTGATTTTCATGTTCGTTTTGAATCAATTCATCCATTCCAGGATGGTAATGGACGTGTTGGCCGCTTGATTATGTTTAAGGAATGTCTCAAGCATAATATTGTTCCTTTTATCATTACAGAGGAATTAAAGATGTTCTATTACCGTGGAATCAAAGAATGGAAAAATGAACGCGGCTATTTGAGAGATACCTGTTTAACCGGTCAGAATGCAATGAAGGTTAGCCTAAATTATTTTGGGATTAAGTGAATTCTTGTAAAGCAGACAGAGACTTCAAAAAGATTGCTGTCAGACTTACCGCACAAATAATCCCTGTTTGAACAAGAAGAGATTTGTGCTATAATAAAACAAATACATTTTAAGGAGGCTGGATGTCAAAATCTAGCAAACAGTTGGGCATTGTATAAGGCCGGGAGTTGCTGAACCTATCGTTAGGTTAGTAATGAAGGGTTTATTCCAAACCCGAAAACGGCGAAGTCAAGGCCTTGAACGAAGTGCGCCTTGACTCGACGTATTAACGGCATCTCCCGGTAGTTGGTACAAAATCAAATATTTGGAGATTACAATGAACAACTATTCAATCCGCGTTGAAGAAGAACGCGATTATTTAACTGTGGAAAGTCTCGTACGTGAGGCTTTCTGGAATGTTTACAGACCTGGCTGCACTGAACATTATGTTCTGCATCATTTACGTTCAAACCCTGATTTTATTCCCGAGCTTGCATTTGTCATGGAAGCAGACGGAAAAATCATCGGACAGAATGTATTTGTAAAAGCCCAGATAACAAAGAGTGGCGGGACTGCATTTCCAATCCTTACCATGGGTCCAATCTGTATTGCAAACGAATACAAGAGAAAGGGCTATGGCAAGATCCTTCTGGATTACTCGCTGGAGAAGGCCAGGGATTTAGGATATGGAGCAGTTTGTTTTGAAGGAAACATTGATTTCTACGGAAAAAGTGGATTCGATTTTGCTTCAAAATTCGGCATTAAATACCACGGATTACCTGAAGGAATGGAAGCTGATTTCTTCCTGTGCAAGGAACTGAAACCAGGCTACCTGGATGGAATTACGGGGGTGTATGCCACACCAAAAGCATACTTTGTTGCTGAAGAAAATCCTGAGGATTTCGAACGTTTTGAGAATGAGTTCAACTTGAAAAATCCACTCAAAAAGCTCAAACTCCCGGGACAACTGGCGTAAACATTAATTAAAGCTCTACCGGCAATCTATAACCTATATTTTGCCGGTACTGCTTTTTATTATAACATTCGGTTATTGGCAAAGCGCGTAGAAATATTCCGGCTTTCCTGTCTTAAAATAATTGTACCATGCTTCAAGTTTTGCTTCAGACATGACATTCATTTTCTTCAGGATGAGTTTTGTCCACTCAAGACTTCCGGTTACTCCTGCAGTTATCAGGTGAGGGGAGTCTACGGCAGGTTCATCCATATAATTTGCTGTGCCCTTGTATTCCGGCGCAAACATTTCAAGAAATCCTGGACCGTTGCTTGTATGGCGGCAGTTGTCCAGCAGGCCTGCTTTTGCAAGGGCTACTGTAGCTCCACAGATTGCGCAGACAGTTCCGCCTGAAGCCATAATTTTCCCTGCTTTTTCTATTATGGCATGGTTTTCCGCCTTGTCCCATCCATTTGCTCCGGGCAGTATCAAAACTGTATTTTCATCTTCCGGAATCTCATCAACGGTACAGTCCGGCACTACTGTAAATCCACCCATGGTTTTGATGGCTTTTTGATCGGCAGCTACTGTTCTGACCACAACTACCGGTGCATCAATTTTGAAATAGCGGCGTGAATTGAGTTCAGCAGAAATAAACCCTGTTTCCCAGTCAGCCATCGTACTAAGCAGATAAATAAAAACATTCATTTTGCATCTCCTGATATCAGTTTTGAGGGCAGTTTAGCAGGTGATTGTTGACAACTGTATGTCAACAATATAGGATTATTTTTACTGATGAAAATTGACAGACTGATGGGCATAGTGATGATTCTCCTGCAGAAGGAAAGGGTTACTGCCCAGGATCTTGCGGATAAATTCGAGGTTTCCCTTCGCACAATCTACAGGGATATAGATGCCATCTGTTCAGCCGGAATCCCTATCGCCGCTATTCCCGGGACTGGAGGCGGTCTTGAGATTCTTTCAAAATACAAGATTGACCATAATGTCTTCTCAACTTCGGAACTTTCTTCCATTCTGTCGGGGCTGTTTAATGTCTCCGGTATAATCCAGAAATGCGATATGGAAAATGCCCTGGCAAAGATAAGGAATCTGATGCCGGAAAAAAATGCTGAATCCATTGTCGTTAAGGCAAGCCAGGTCATAATCGACACAAATCCGTGGTTCAATGGTGGCAGAAATTTAAGGGAACTTAGGGCAATCGAGGAAGCCTTGTCAAAAAACAAGATAATTTCTTTTGAGTATCTTGATCATTCCGGTAGAATGATGATACGCAGAACGGAACCATATCAATTGATTTTTAAGGGCCAGAACTGGTACCTTTATGCATTTTGTCTCCATAAAAACGCCTTCCGCCTGTTCAAGCTTTCGAGAATGAACAGAATGACGATTACGGATGAAGTTTTCCAAGTCAGGGAAGGTGTCAGATACGAGGGAACTGTACTCTTTCCTGATCCCATGGATGCAGATGTAGCTCTGAAAACCATCAAACTGCGCGTCCATAAATCCATAATGGAACGAGTGCTGGATTTCTGCACCTGGGACAGTTTTTCTCCCTGCCCAGATGTTCCCGACGAGTTTTATGTGGATTTTCCTTTTGTTGAAAATGAATTCAACTACGATTTGCTTCTCGGCTTTGGACCCCGTTGTCAATGCCTGGAGCCTAAAGAGATCCGTGCTGAACTGAAAAAAAGAATCCATGAACTTTCACGGATGTATGATGACTAGGGGGAGTACAACTATACATTTATATGCTATACATAATACTAGATATAAGGTAGATTCTGTCTACTTATTCAGATAAAGAAACATTTTTCAATTAAACTTCTAGAAACACCCTCAACTTGTCTACTTTAATAGACAACTATATAAAATCAATATGAAAACAATACATCCTTTTATTCATGCAGGATGTAGTTTTTGTCGTCGTCGATGATTGAAAGCATTATTTTTGCAAGTTTTTCCGCAAACTGGGTTCCGATGCCTTTTTCGATTTCTGACCGGACAACGCTCTGGGGCAAAAGCTTTCTGTAACTGCGGTTTGAGGTCATGGCGTCATAGGAGTCTGCCACCGCGACAATCTGTGCATATTCCGGAATGTCATCGGCAGTCAGCTGGTCCGGATACCCTTTGCCGTCCCATCGCTCGTGATGCCATCTTACGCCGGTCCTGATTTCCGGGATAGATTCGATGTTTTTAAGGATTTCTGAACCTATTTCCGGGTGTTTTTTCACTATTGCGTATTCTTCATCGGTCAACTTTGATTTCTTGTTTATGATTTCATCCGGAACACCGATTTTGCCAATATCATGCAAAAGAGCCACAAGGTAGATAGTCTGCTGTTCCTCTTCCGACTTTCCCAGACGCTTTGCAATCTCCCTTGAATATTCAGCAACTCTCCTGGAATGACCGGAAGTATACTTGTCCTTGGCATCAATTGTTCCGGCTAGAGAAAGAGACAGCTCAACGAGGAATTTCTCGGAACGGTCCCTCTCATGAATCAAAGCTGCGGTACTGTTTTTAATCTTTTCCTGGAGATTTTTCTGCAAATCCATAAGATTATCAAAAAGATACTTTCTGTTTTTGTCCATATTGCTGGATGCTAACTTGATTGCCGTCGCAAAAATACCTTCCATAAAAAGCACAAGGAAAAACCTTATTTTGAAGGCACTGTTCCATCCCTGGTAGATATATGAGTTCAAGGGAGTGAAAAATCCGAGTCCTACAATGAGTATGTTACCAAGTACGAGAATCGTGAACAGCAAGGGCTTCAGCATGTAAAGATAAAGCAACGGAAATATGATGACCCACGTGATTCCGAAGCCTTCGTTTCCACCGGTTATCATAAAGTTGAGGATAAGAAAATAAGTAAGGACAACAGTTATGATGTTGAAGCCATGGAGTCTGTTTGTAAGACTGGTATAAATGTATGCGCAAAGTGCCAGACTGCCGTATATCAGACTTCCGATGACCATTGCCCTATTTCCGGCTTTGTAACTTACCGGAGTCATTATGCAAAGTCCCAGAATGCCGATGGAAAGGCTTATTACTTTTGCAAGACGTATATTTCTTGTCTTCTCTACCTTTTCCGAGTCTTCTATCTGACCATATAATTTCTGCAGCATATTTCAATTATATGTTACATTTGAAGAAATTCAAAAAAATCTATGAAATTTTGGAATAATTCCCAGACGTCTTTCCAGATATCACGGATCACGATGATGTCGTTCATGGGTATTTTTCCTATAATACCTGTTTTATGGCTTTTGCAAGCTGGTCTGCACATGATGTGGAACGCGGGCCGCATAAGTTGCCTTCCAGACGTGCGATTACATCTTCCGCCTTCATTCCTTCCACCAGTTTTCCGACGGCTTTCAGGTTTCCGTTACATCCGCCTGTGAATTTGACATTGTGCACGATATTTCCTTCAACCTCAAAATCTATCTGGGTTGAACAGGTTCCCTGGGTTTTATATGAATACTGCATCCTATCCTCCAGGTTTCATAATAGCACAGAATCCTTGGGTCTGACAAAGCTTTATTTATGTGATATGATGCTTTTTATGGGTAGCATTTTAATAAAAGACACAACAAAAGAAGAAAGGCAGAAAATCGTAGCTGAATCTTTGGGCGACGATTATGAACTTGGCTGCGGCTATGAATCTACAGGCATTGACTATCAGCTTTATATAGACGGAAAAAAGGAACTTAGGGAGCTGAATATGGAAGCCAGATGCGGCTTTGAAGTTGCCTTTCCCCAGGATACTCCCCGTTCCAGCTGTTCATGCTAAGTCAGAAAAGATCCAGACTGTTGTCCAGGTAAACCATTTCACGCACCTGAAGCTGGAATTCCGGTTTAGTCATATAATATAGCAAAAACTCAAGAATCAGAGCACTTCCAAGGCTTCTTCCTTCAATCTTAAATTCACTAAACCCT
>CALELJ010000163.1 GCA_937902445.1 uncultured Treponema sp.
CGGAAAAGAACAAGGCAGTGATCACTGGTGCCGATCCTGTAAAAAACTGGACCAACTACAAGGATAATGTTTGGGTTGCCCGCATTCCTAACGGAGTTTTTGGTGACTACAATCCATATAAGGTTCAGGTTGCAGGCGACTGGTTCAATGTAAACTTTGTCGCACATACAGGTGAAGTCTTCCTCAACAACAAGTCTCTCTATGAAGTTACAAAAATGGAACTTGTTGAAACCCCAGTTGAAGACAACGTCAAGTCATGGGATAAGGATTTTACAGTCTGGACATGGTATACGGAACAGGACGAAAAGACTGATGAAACTGTAATCTATGCAAACTTCCAGGGCAAGGATCCAAACAAGGAAAACGTGGAAATCACAGTGCGTGAAAACTGTTTCTATCCTAGCGAAGAAGGCCGCGGATACATTACATTGAGCGGATTCACAGTTTGCAAGGCAGCAACTCAGTGGGCACCTCCAACAGCATACCAGGAAGGAATGATCGGACCTCACTGGTCTAAAGGCTGGATTATCGAAGACTGCGAAGTAAGCCACTCAAAGTGTTCCGGCATTTCCCTTGGAAAATACAAGCAGCCTAACAACGACAACAAGTGGTCAAAGCTCAAGTTCAAGGACGGAACCCAGACAGAACGCGACAACATCTGTCAGGCTCAGATTGAAGGCTGGACAAAGGAAAGAATCGGAAGCCACATCGTACGCCGCTGTGACATCCACGACTGCGGTCAGACTGGTATCGTTGGACACCTTGGCGGTGTATTCTCAATCATCGAGGACAACCATATCCATCACATCAACAACAAACAGAATCTTGCCGGTGCTGAAATCGGTGGAATCAAGATGCATGCCGCCATCGACGTCATCATCCGCCGCAACCACTTCCATCACTGTACCCGCGGACTTTGGCTTGACTGGCAGGCACAGGGTACACGCGTAAGCCAGAACCTGTTCCACGACAACTGTCTTGCACGTGACTATCTTCTTACACCTGCAAACCTTGACCTTTCATTCGGCGAAGACATCTTCATCGAAGTAAGCCACGGACCTACACTCCTTGACAACAACATCTTCCTTTCAGATGTAAACCTCAAGCTTCCAACACAGGGTCTTGCCATGGTACACAACTTCTTTGCAGGTTCATGGACGGCAGTTGGACACGGTGTCCTCAACGGAGCCCTTACTGAAAAGAGACAGAACCAGGCTGTCCGCTACACGCCATACCATGTTCCGCACAGAACAGAAATCATGGGATTCATGAGCATTCTTCACGGTGACTGCCGAATCTACAACAACATCTTCATGCAGAAACCTTTCCGCCCTGGCATCGAAAAAATGTCGGAACTTTCAAGAAACAACGAATGGACCGACGGAAACATCATCGCGGGAACACACACATACGACATGTGCCCTACTTACGATGAATGGGTAAAGCAGTTTGACGGATACTGTGGTCTTGGAAGCGCACCTAGCGACCGCTACTACAATCCACTTCCTGTCTGGGCATCAGGCAACTACTACTTCAACGGCGCAAAACCAATGAAGAAGGAAACAGATGCAACTGTAGACACGGAAAACAAGGTTACCTTCTCCCTTGAGGAAAAGGACGGAAAGTGGACATTCTCTACAAATGCCTATGAATTCCTTCCTCAGGGCAAGTGCGGAACCATCTCCACAGAAACTCTCGGCGAGGCTTTTGAAAGCGAACAGAAGTTTGAAAATCCAGACGGAAGCCCTATCACATTTGATGTGGACATGTTTGGAAACAAGCGCGGAGTCAATCCAGTAGCCGGTCCTCTTGAAGCAAAGGGAAAAGACTGCAAGATTGAATTCTAGGCATCAGCCACTGAATATTTTTCCATAAAACCCGCAGATTCTACCAGAAAAATGAAATTTGCGGGTTTTGCTTTATATAATCAGAAACCATGAACAAAACTTTAATTGGAAAAACAGCACTTGTAACAGGTGCATCATCAGGTATCGGCTTTGAGACCGCTATCTTATTGAAAAGACTTGGAATGAAGGTTTATGGCGCCGCAAGAAGAATAGACCGTATGGCAGCTCTCGAGAAGCAGGGCATCTGTGTTTTGCCTCTGGATCTTACAGACAGCAGTTCCATAAAGCAATGCGTTGATACAATACTTTCAAAGGAAGGATCAATCCATGTCCTTATAAACAACGCAGGCTACGGAAGCTATGGAGCAATAGAAAATGTTCCCATGGAAGAAGCAAAGCGACAGTTTGACGTCAACGTTTTTGGTCTCGCGGAACTTTCACGGATGGTGCTTCCGTCAATGAGAAAAAACCGTTTTGGAAAAATAGTGAACATTTCATCAATGGCCGGAAGATTGACAGCACCTTTTGGAGGCTGGTATCACGCGACAAAATACGCGGTTGAAGCCTTGAGTGATGCAATGCGGCTTGAGGTAAAACCATTTGGCATAGATGTAATTCTTGTTGAACCTGGAATGATCCAGACAGACTGGGGACTGATTGCGACCGGAAACCTCAGGCAGCAGTCGGAAAACACAGATTACAGATTCAACGCAGTAAGAATGGCAGAATATCTGGAAAGGCACTACAAGTCAGGAAAACTTACACCACCAGCCGTCATCGCAAAAACAATCGTAAAGGCGGTCTGTGCAAAGCACCCACGGCAGCGGTATGCAAAGGGATACATGGCGAAAGTTTTCATTTCAACAAAAAAACTTTTATGTGATCCGCTGTTTGATTTTACAATGCGCAAAATGATGAAACTGAAGAACCGTCTGTAGACAAGATTTGCCGGACCTGGTCCGGCAAATCCCTTGTGGCTCCATCAGCCAGCGTAAGTTTCAGATGCTGATTCTTCGGAAATGTTACGCATTGCATAACTGTAGATAGTCTTTGCAACATCGAAAATAGGCTTTTTCATGTTAAGGCCCATGGTTACTGCAAAGTCAACAGAAGCCTTTGTTGCTTTAGGATTCCACAAAGATGCATAGGAAAGATCAACGTAAACGGCCTGTTCAGATGATGCAATGGCCTTGATGTGGTTATTCATTTCGTCGATCAAAGTTTTTTTACCTGCATTGCTGATGGAAACCAATGCAAGACGACAGTTTTTGTTCACCATCTTTATAGACGAAATAAGTCCAAGATAGAGACTGTCGAATTCCGACGGATTATTTTTGAACAGGTCCTGATCCTCTGAACCAAGATGGAGGATGATTCCGTCAGATCCAAGTTCCTTTACATTTTTTACAAAGTAGTCACTGGCACTTTTTAGGGAAAGTCCGTTAACCCCCTTATTGAACATTTCAAAATCAAACTCAAAATCATTTTCAAGCTGCTTTACTGGAATAGCCTTGTCAAAGGTTCCGCCGAGCAGAGCAATATTATAATGCTTTTCAGGTTTCATCGCAGCATTGCGTGGAATATAATCGTAGTCTTCAACACTGGTAAATGTAAAGTTTTCCTTTTGAGGCATAAACTTTTTGAACTTGACCTGCTCCTCGGACACCTCTTCCCTTTTCCTGTCAAGCGCTTTGTTTCTGAAATAAACAGCCACATTTGCAAGGACAATCACAAGGTTCATGAAATAAACCGCAAGAACATAGTTGAACTGATGTGAGATCGTTTTTGCAACAATGCCGGCAACATAACCAGTTATGATAAGACAGATGAATGCAAGGCTGGTGCTTTTTGCAGTTCCGGCTTTATAAGCTTTTACAACATTGATTGGCCATGAAAAACCAAAACATACCAGCATACCTGCTTCAAAAAGATGAGCAAAATT
>CALELJ010000164.1 GCA_937902445.1 uncultured Treponema sp.
GCTTGAATAATCGGTGAAAGTTCCTTTGAGAACCTGGCTGAGTCTTGTCAAAGCCCAGGCCTGACGTGTTTTTGTTTCCTTTACTTCACCGCTGACGGTCACAGTGAACACCGCAGGAGTCGTAAGTACAAACTGAACTCCGCTCATGGGCACGTTTTTTATTACGATGGCCTCAACCTGGCTTTTAAGCTGCGCATAGGTCATGCCATAAACATCAAGGACAGCAAGGTTTGCAACACGAACCTTGTAGGTACGGTCAACTGTTATGATGGTAGTCACCGTGTTGCCACCCACCGCAAATGCAAGAGTGTACACATCGCCTGCCGTAACCGGATAGCCTTTTGTAGACATGGCAAGCTGGGGATTGGGAATTATCATTCCGTCATCATCATCCGACCGTAGCGTTGAAAGGTAGCCCTGGTATTCGTTTGCCATGGAAGTCCCTTCAGCATTATTTTCGGAAATTGAATTATTGGTCCTGCCAGTTTTGTCAGTCTTTCCAAGGAATGACTTTATCGAAACATCACCTGTAAGAGACTGGGCTGTCAAAAGCTGCAGCAGGGAGAATAAACTTACGCATAAAAGTGCGAGGCATTTTGTCTTGATTTTCATTTGTCCTTTCCAATTTTAAGTTTTGCCATGGCTTCCTTGTCGTTCCTGATGTTTTCAAGGGCATTTAAAAGAAATGCGATGAAAACCGAAATGAAAGCTCCGGCAAAAGTAAGGATGATGCAAAGCTTGCCACGGCTTGGACCTGATTTCTGGTCCGGGATTTCCGCGCGCTCAAGAACCTGGAACAAGGGAGTTTCACTTGCAAGATCAATCTTCAGGATTTCGTACTGCCCCTTGAGGGAAGCATATACCTGCTCCTGGGCCGAAAGCTCAAGCTTTTTCATCTGGACATCAAGCATTACGGAAGGAGCATTACTTGCACTGTAAGCATTTGAAGCCGAAAATTCTATGCGCTTGAGTTCCTGCTGGAGGCTGAGGATTTCCTTATAACAGGAGGCAATATTTTCCTCAAGATTTCTCTTTTTAAGAAGGTTGCTGTCCAGACCAAGCTGAAGGAAACGTTCTTCCATGTAGGACACGGCATAGTTCACAACATCACAGGCAAAAGCAGGATCTATGTCCTTGCAGCTGATGGAAAACACTCCTGTCTTATCATCAAAGTCTGCCAGGAGAACCTTTTTCAAGGCGATACGGCTTGTTGTGCGTGGAGACTTTTCTATCTTCCACTTATGGATAAGGTCAAAATGGTCAACAACACTGTCAAGGAAATTGTTGGAAGTCGCAATGTACTGGGCAAGGGAACTTGTGCTGCTGCCTCCTCCGGCGCTGATGCCGGCAAGCCCCGCAAGACCGCCAAGTCCACTGGCGCTGAGCATTGAGGAAAGTCCGCCTCCACCACTTTCTTTTTCACGTATGAGCATCTCTGCTTTTGGAGTATAAAGATTTGGAAGGGGTGATTTCTCAGGGGAAAGTACAAGTGAGATTACGGAAAATACAAGGGCAAAAACCATGAAGGCACCTGTAATGCCTGCTATGAGCCGCTTTCTCTTTAAAAGAACTGCAAGCAGGTCTATCAAAGAAATCTCTTCATCTACGGACGACTGTGTGAGTTCCGCCTGATCCTGTACCATCTTGACCCCCGAATATTAGAAAATCTTAATCTTCAAAATTATATAGGATTTTAGAATTGTAGGCAATTGCGAAAAAAAAGGACCCCCTGACAACAAGGGATCCTGCCATTTATGGAACTTTCGGTTTATTCCGCGTTCCGGCTAGAACTTCAATGTCTTGAGACGGTTGCAGGCCTCGATTACGTTTTCTCTGTGGCCAAATGAAGAGAAACGGATGAAACTTTCACCGCTTGGTCCAAAGCCTGCACCTGGAGTACAAACTACATGGCATTGGTCGAGGATTGCGTCAAATACATCCCAGCTCTTTTTTCCATTGAACTTTGCCCAAACATAAGGAGCATTTCCTGTGAAATAGATTTCAACATTTGCTGCCTTGAAGTTTTCTCCTTCGAGGGCTTCCTTGATGAGGCGGCCGTTTTCAAGGTAATAGTTGATTGTTTCTTCCATTTCCTTGAGACCGATTTCATCGAGAGCGGCATAACCACCGGCCTGGGCGATGTTTGAGGCACCGTTGAACTGTGTATTGATTTCGCGTTCCCATGCTGTATGAACTGCGCTTCCGTCTTCAAACTTGATTTTCTCCGGAACAACTGTCCATCCAAGGCGAACACCTGTGAATCCTGCTGGTTTTGAGAAAGACTGCATTTCGATAGCAACTTCGTCTGCACCTGGAATTTCATAGATTGTCTTTGGAATGCTTGCGTCGCGGATAAATGCCGAGTATGCTCCGTCATAGAGAACGATACAGTCGTTTTCCTTTGCGAACTTCACAAGATCCTCGAGGTTCTTTCTTGTGGCACATGCACCTGTCGGGTTGTTTGGTGAACAGATGTAGATGAGGCTGTTCTTCTTTACGACTGAAAGGTCTGGGAAGAATCCGTTTTCCGGAAGACATGGCATGTATGTGATGTCCTTGAATCCAGTTTCTGTCACAGGTTCTTTTCCACCGGCGCCAGCCATAACTGTTCCGTCTACATATACAGGGTACGATGGATCCTGAACTGCAACATTCACACCGCTGCCAAACATCGTCTGGAGGCGTCCAAGGTCACACTTTGCACCGTCTGAAACATAAACTTCCGATGCCTTGATTTTTCCGCCGTACATTACCTGTGCAATGCGTTCACGGAGTTTTGGCATGCCTGCGCTGTCATCCTGGTAGCCTTCGTAGCCTTCCACTGTTCCCATGGCTGTGATGAAATCTTTCATTGCCTCAACAATATGAGGTGTAAGAGGCTCTGTAGTATTGCCGATTCCAAGGCTGATGATTTTTGCATCCGGATGGGCTGCCTGATATTCACGGCGGCGCTTTGCAATTTCAGGGAAAAGGTATCCCTTTGCAAGGTTTGTATAGTTTGAATTACGCTTGATCATACGATACTCCTGTAGTTTGAGTTAGCGATATCTTACAAAATTTTTTGAATGTAGGCAAATGTCGCCGGCATGAATTCTCCTATCATTCCGGTGGGATGGAAAAGAATTGACAATTAGCACTAATCTTTGCTTTCCGGATGCCGAAAATCTGAGTAGACCTTTTTGGAGGAATTTTACTATGAAAAAGATTTTGACTATTGCAGCTGCTCTCTTGGTTTCGGCAGCAGGTGTTTTTGCCGGGGATGCTGCTTCTTTTGATGATATTGGTTTTTCAGCTGACGGCAAGTATTACATTTTCGGTACATATGGAAAGACTGACATGAAGTATGAGCCCTGGGCCGAAATCTACACTGTCGATGTTGCGGCAAACAACTTTGTAAAGGGTGAAGTATATAAGTCAAAGAAGGGCGATGTCGCATCTGACGCAAGCGGAAAAGATGCCTACGACAAACTTAAGAGCACAACTGAATGGAAGCTTGCAAAATACAATGCAAAGCCAGCAGCAATCGAAAAGCTTCTATACATCAGGGACCTTGAATCAAAGGCTCCTACAGATGAAATAGTTTTCAAGGATTTTGAAAACTCAACTGAAGGAAACAGCATCTACTACAACATCAAGCTCGTTCCAACTGTGGAAGGAAAGGGCAAGAACGTTGCTTCGAAATTCTACATCAGCGTTGTCCGCAAGGATGAGAACGGAAATGTTCTTTCTTCATCGAAAGTTGGAACTCCTGATTTCAAGCGCAAGGGAATCAGCGGTTATACAATCGACAAGATTTTCACCGATGCAAGCGGAAAGAGCCTTGTTTTTGTAGTACAGAAAAAACTTGTAGACAACACTGGTACTTCCATCAGATACATGGTTGAGACATACAGGTTCTAAATCTTACTGATTTTAGTCAATTGATTTCCCGTGGCATCATACACGGGAATGACAGAACGAGATACAAATTCCGCCGTTGCGGCGGATTTTTTTTTGTTGTATGCTTTTTACATGACGATTAAGGCACGCAACAGGTTTCTTCTTTTCCTTTTTTTTGCAGGAACAGCAATGCTGGCTGTAAATTCCGCAATGGTGGCTCTGTCTGCTTTGACAGGTTCAATAGTTCCGCCTGAAACCGCAGGAATAAGACCGCCATTTCTCAAGGGAGGCCTCAGCTACAGTTTTGCATCTGTGGTGTCTTCCATTCTTTTTTTTGGAATAATGGCACCGGCAATGGCCTTTACCGTCTACAGGTGCTTTGAAAAAACTTCTTCCCTGGAAATTCTATTTTTCACCGGATTCATAATCAGCTGCGCCCTTGAGGAAGCAAGAATCCTTCTGCCTGTACTGCACCTCTGGAAAAGTTCTTCAGCACTGGTGGTTTTCATCGGGCGCATCGTTGTAACCGGAAGAATCCTTGGCCCACTGAGCCTTCTTTTCGCCGCCCTTTTTTCTTCCAGCGACCAGCTTGAATATGCGGAACGAAACCTCTTCTTTCTTTTCGCTACTTCCTGCGCTATCGGATTTTTCTATCCAATCAACTCGAATGAAGTTTCTTCCAACTGTACTGTGCTTTACGGAATGAAAAGTCTTTTTGGAGCAATGAGGCTTCTGCTTCTTTTGACTTCAATAATTACAATTTCAACGGACGCCTACGCAAGGGGTGTAAAGGTTGCATATCTAAAGGCTCTGGGAATACTGCTTATTGCAACCGGAACTTCTTTCCTCTATTTTTGTGACAACGCTGTTTTTTTGATGACTGGAATTTTTATTTTTCTGGTTGGAGTTGTGCTCTACATGAAGGTCATGCACTACATGGCAAACAACTGGAGCTGAGCAAGACCTCCAAGGACAACAGGAATTACGATGTTGTCAAGGTCACGCAACGGAAGAACTTCTATGAGCATTCCGGCGGCAGCTATTTTCAGTGCCACAAGAGCAATATCAGGACATGCAGATGCTGCGGGAGAAAAACACAGGGCAAGGTATGTGGCCGTAAAAATCGCACCAAAACACGTAAGGCTTCCGGCGGCAGTTTTTCCTTCTGTACACGGAATCTGAACACGGCCAAAAAGTTTTCCTGACAGGCTTGCAAGTCCATCGCCAAAAGCAAGGGCATATATTCCGATTGCGGCCGGGAGAGGCTGCCAGAGCAAGGATGCGGTTATGATTCCGGCTGTAAGGGTAACAGGTCCCAGAACGAATCTGTTTTCATCACGTTTTCTTGCGGCGGCTTCGGTGATTGCGGAAACCAGAAAAACTTCCTTTCCTGAAAGACGCAACAATTCCGAAACAGAATAAAGCACTATGGCAGCAACCAGAAGGACCATCACGGGAACATAAGCCTTTGAAAGAAAAAACGGAATGAACGCACTGCAAAGGTGAATGGACTTTCTGAACACTTCCTTTGAAAGCACACGCAGTCTCTGGCGTAAAACAATTCCGTTTCTTCTTTTGGAAAATCTGGACGCATCAAACATTATTCAAGGCCCTCTTCTCCGTAAAGCATGCGCGGAATCTCCGTGTAGATTTCAGGATCGTAATCGGACATCGGATGGGTAATGTAGCGCACGTTCTGTTCAGCAAGGTTGGATCCTTCAAGACGGATCATTGTCTGCTGGTTTCTTGTAAGGGCATCCCAGGCACGAAGGCTTTCCTGAAGGTTTACGATGGCCTTTGCGTTGAGGGTGCTGTTTCCAGTGTTTGACGCAATTCTTGAAAGAGTCACACCAAGATTGTTTGAAGCCTTCATGTATGTGTCCACGATGTCACCCTGGTCTTCGCGAACCTGCGGGAAAAGAATTCCGTGCTTCTGTCTTTCGGCATCAAGCAATGAGATGAGACGCTCATAATATCCGCGGGCAACATAGTTGTCGCTGCTGAGCACAAGGGTATTGGCAAGGGCAAGCAAAAGGTGAATGTCGTTTCCGCTTGTATCCTGGCTTCTGATGAATGAACCGAGGGCAGCAGGATAATTCTGGTTCTGGTACTGGATGTAACCGATCCTGTAGCGGATTGACGATGTATCATGCTTGTTGTTTACCGCGTTCTCATAGTGCATGAGGGCTGCCTCGTTGTCTGCCGCAATGAAGTAATCAAGATCGGCAAGGTCAGCATAAAGGCGTCCAACATTTTCATCGCTTTCAAATCCGCTTGATCCGTTTTCATATTCGAAAACTTCAATTCCACGGCCGTAGAGAGTCTCAGCAGTAAGGTACTCGCGTTCGTTGCGCTTTTCCTCGCCAAGAAGGCGGTATGCGTTGATGTACTTGTATGTATCGCGCTTATTGCGTTTTGTCTGCTTTTCAAAAGAATCGATGGAAGCCTGGAGAAGCTTTGCCGCATTCTTTCCGCTGCTTGTTTCAACAAAGTAACGAGCCATGTTGTAGAGGGCCACAGCATCTTCCGGAGCGGACTTCAATGCGCGTTCAAGAAGTTTTCTGACATCCTCAATCTGCGAGCGCAGGTTTTCTTCCGACGGACGGAGTTTTCCATATCTCTTGTCCAGCATGTAGCCTGAAAGTTCTATTTCATCTTGTGGAACAAGTCCCTTTTTCTGGCCCATGAAGATTTCCTTATACATGAGCACCTGACGGAGATTATCCGTGCGGATGTAGTACCTCATCTGGCGGGACATGTAAAGATTGCTTGAACCGTATTTTTCAACGAGGAGATCGTAGTTCTGTTTTGCAGACGGATACTTTGAGGAATCCGCATCAGTTGCCCAGTCAAGATAAAGGTCGCCGAGGGCAAGAATTCCCTCAGGATCATTGATGTGGTAATCAAGGACTTCCCTCTTGAGAATTCTTTCGCTTTCCTCATAGTTGTACAGATCTTCCGATTCCATTCTTGCCCAGTCAAGGCCTGCCTTCTTTTCATGCTTGTATCTCTGAAGGATTGCCTTGTACATGAGACGGCTGCGGTCATACTGCTTGTGGTCGCGGTATCCTTCCGCATATGTATAGAACCATTTTTTTACAGGACGGAAAGTCAAAGCCTTGTTGAACTTGTCCTGTGACTGAGGATACTGTCCATCCTGCAAGAGTGCATAACCCTGGTTGTAGAGATTTGATGCGCGCACAGGTTTTACGATGAAGGTATTTGTCAAAGTGAAAATACAGAACACAAGGATCGCTGCGGCGGCTGTCATGATTGCACCCGGAATGATCTTGTTCTTGAGCTGGTATTCTATTGACTTCTTGTAGGCTTCATATTCTGCGGCAGAACGTTTTTCGTAATCCCGTGGAACTTCAAGGGAAATGTCCAGAAGTTTTTCAAGTTCCGAGGCAACCTGGCGTGCAGGTACCTTGCGCAGAACCTTTTCGAGGACTGCAAAAATCGCATCGTCCGTAAATTCATTTTTTACGACAAAGTCCTCGAGGGCAATGCGCACGTTGAGAGGATATGTAGCAAGATTCTTAAGGAACCTTTTGTATTCCGCATCTGTGAAGGTATTCTTTGGCTTGTCGTCATCCTTTGCTTCGGCAGCATCAGAGAAGTCAGGAGTTGATACAGGCTTCTGCTTGTCAAAGTTTGCGGTGACTGTATCTGAGAATCCAGGGATGTTGAAGTCATCATCGCCTTCAGTACCGTCAACCGGACCAAGAGAGAAGTCTGAATCCGTTTCTCCGCTGAAGTCCAGATTGTTTATGTCGCTTGTATCGAATGTCTCCGATGATCCGAACACATCCTCAGGAACTGATTCCTCAGGTGAAAGTGACTCAAGAGTTCCAGTGTCGTCAAGTCCGTTTCCATCCAATGAATCTGTAGAGAAGTCGTCGGCAGTACCAAAATCAGTTGTTCCGAAATCTGCTGAACCACCAAAGTCCGCCGTTACATCAACATCTCCACTGGCGTTGAAATCATCTGATGGCATGGCAGCGTCTTCTGCATTGTCAAAGTCAGGAAGATCAAGACCAAGCCCATCATCTGCTGTCTGTGCCGGGCCATCATCCTGAGAAATATTCTTTATGTCAGGAATTTCATTGAACTCAGTCGGCAGGTCATCGTTAAGACTTACGCTTTCAGAAGTTTCAAAGTCGGAATTTGGATCTGGCATATCATCAGCCACGGCCGTGTCTGTCTGCGCTTCAAGATCGAGGCCAAAATCAGAATCTTCCGGCGGAGTTCCGTCTGTAGAAAAATCAAAATTGCCCGCATCGAATGAACCAAAATCAGTCGAGGATTCACCGTCAGTGCTGAAATCAAAACTGTCAGTTGAAAGATCCTGCACACCCTGATCCATGTCGTCCGTGCTGAAGTCGGTCATGCCGTCAACAGCTGGTTCCTGAGTTTCAGTTGCGGAAGTATCTTCGTCACTCTCTTCAAAGGCTGGCGTGTCTGCAGGTTCTTCCGGAAGAGTAAAATCGTCTGCTGGAATTTCAGCTGGTTCTGTGGCACCGGCGTCTTCTTCAAGCGGTATTTCGGTTCCGGCGTTATCCTCAAATGCTGGAGTTTCAAAACTGAAGTCATCGGATCCCATTGTAGGAATGTCAGAAAGATCTTCAAGGTTTTCTATTGTCTCTGATGTCTCTGAGTTTTCTTCCGCTGCTGCCGGTTCCTGCTGGATCTCACCGTCATCAAAAACAGGAATGTCATCAAGACCGCCTATTTCTTCCAGTGAAGGAGTATCATCCACTGCTGCTTCTGGCTGAGGAATGTCGTTGAATTCTCCTACTGAACCAAGGGTACTTGCAAGGGAATTCTCATCAAGTTCCGGAAGCTGCTCTTCTTCTGCCGGAGTTTCCTGAGGCATGTCAAAAAGGGATTCATCAAATGCCGTGATGTCAGGACCCTGTTCCGAAGGTGTGGAATCGCCAAAGAGACTGTCTGACTCTTCCGCCGACTGCATTTCCATTGCAGTTCCTGAGTTTGCCATGTCCATGTCTGGTGTAGAAAAAATATCGTCCGACACGTCGACAGTTGGAGTTTCAATTGGAGTTTCTGTATTCTGCTGGTTTGAACCAAAAAGATCGTATTCTTCTTCCGGCTCCTTTTCTTCCGGCTGCTCGCTGAAAGCAAGGAGTGAATCAAGATCCATGTCCTCGATGGCAACTTCTTCTGGTTCCGGCTCTGGCTCTGGTTCAGGAGTCTTATCTTCAAATTCACTTAAGTCAAAGTCACCAAAATCCATTCCGCCGTCAGATGGCAAAAGATCTGACATATCAGGCACTGATTCCTGTTTTGGAGCTGCTTTCTGCTTTTCCTCTCCGCCTTCTTCTTCACCATCCATGAAGTCAGAGAAATCGTTTGCTTCACGTTCCCTTTCCTTTGCGGCTGCATCGGCCTGGGCCTGCTCTTCTTCCGAAAGCATTGGAAGTCCGTCAAGGAATTCGTCTGAGTCGTCTATGTCCTGTACATTTTTTGGAATGCTTACAAAAACAGGTTTTTCTCCGCGTGCAGCACGGATTTTTGCTTCGTCACCGAGAGTCATTATATCTGAATTGAATTGCTGCAGCTGTTTAAGTCCTGGCATGGGTAAATTATACTCCTCAAACAAACATGGTTTCAAGATTATATCGGCTTTAAACAAATGCGAGTTTAGGTTTTTATACCGTCCAAAACCTATTGGAAGAAAACATGAAATTTCTAAAGTGACTTTCGTCAAATGCCGACAATATATATATGAAAAGGTTTTTAATTTTTCTTGCGGTCTTTTTTATGACAGGGATGGCACTTTCCGCCCAGGCAAAGAACCATCTCACTGACGACCAGCTTGATTATGCGGAAATTGTAAATTCCATCGAGGGTGTTGGCGCCCCATATCTCAAAGGTGACTATGTGGTTTTCACTGCTGAACACAAATGGCGTCACATTGGAATCGCCTTTGACTTTGAGGAATACAAGACAATCCATTCCTTCCAGATCAAGAAATTCATGGACATGGAATACAAGGAATCGGGATCAATCTGCTTTTTCATCATGAAACTGCCAAAGAACGTGCTTGCCCTTGACTACAGACTTGTCATAGACGGACTGTGGACGGCGGATCCTTACAACCCGGAAACGGTTTACAACAGCGAAGCAAACCTTACTCTGTCGCATGTGGATGCAACAAGATACATTCCGCCGGTAACAGAAAAGAATGCTGACGGGCTTGTTCACTTTGTATACAGGGGCAAACGAGGCCAGCAGGTCCGTGTAGGCGGAAGCTTCACAAACTGGGACAGCTGGATCTACAAGATGACAGAAGTTTCTCCAGGGCTTTATGAATTCGCTCTTCCTCTTCCCCCTGGAAAATATGAATACGCTTTCTATACCGGAATTACATCTTTCCCTGACAAGGGGAATCCTGAACGCTGCTATACCAACGACGGAAAAATCGCATCGCTTCTTGTCGTGAATTGAGATTCTGATCTAATCTGAAAACAAAAAAAGGACCCATAGATTTTCTACGGGTCCTTCATGATTTTAAAGTTATTGACTAGAAGTGGAATCCCTTTGGAAGCTGCATTCCACCTGGAAGTTTCATGTTCTGCAGCTGGCTCATGTCCATTCCGGCAAGCTGGTTCATCATCTTTGCCTGTGCCCCACGGTTGCGGCTGAGCTTTTTCATCGTAAGCTTTGTCTTTTCAAACTGCTTGATGAGTTTGTTCACTTCCTGAACGGAAGTTCCGCTACCCTTTGCGATCCTTTTGCGGCGTGCAGGACCAATGATAAGATGGTTGAGGCGCTCCTTATACGTCATGCTCTGAATGATCGCTTTCTGATGTTTGATGGCTTCCTGTCCCTGGCCAAGCTGTGCTTCACTGATCTGCCCCGCAAGTCCCGGCATCATGTCGATGATCTTTGACATGGACCCCATCTTTTCAACCTGTTCAAACTGCTCAAGCATGTCCTGCAGAGTAAATTCATTTCTCTGCATTTTTTTCTGCATCTTGAGTGCCTGTTCCTGGTCGACGGTTTCCTGTGCCTTTTCAACGAGGGAAACAATGTCGCCCATGCCAAGGATACGGCCTGCAATACGTTCCGGATGGAACTGCTCGAAGTCTTCCGTCTTTTCACCGGTACCGATGAAAAGAATCGGCTTTTCCGTGATTGATTTCAATGAGAGGGCTGCACCACCACGGGCATCCGAGTCAAACTTTGTAAGGATTACGCCTGTAAGACCAAGCTGCTCATCGAATGACTTTGCAATGTCTACCGCATTCTGACCTGTCATGGCATCAGCAACGAGAACTGTCTCAACAGGATTCATTGCCTTCTTTACCTGAACAAGTTCTTCCATCATGTCGCCGTCAATCTGGAGACGACCGGCAGTATCGATGATTACTGTATCAAGTCCGTTTTTCTTTGCGTAAGTAAGTGCGTCATTTGCAACGCGTACAGCTACCTTTGGATTTGCTTTTCCGGCTGCCTCAGCAAGGGCGTTGTCATCCTTGTAAACAGGAACATCGATTTTTTCGCCAAGGACACAGAGCTGTTCCACAGCAGCAGGACGGACAAGGTCACATGCAACAAGCAAAGGCCTGCGCCCGTCTTTCTTGAGTTTTGCGGCAAGCTTGTGGGCTGCGGTAGTTTTACCTGCACCCTGAAGACCAAGCAAAAGAATTACAGACTGTGTATCAGGTCCCTTGAGGGCAAGGTCAGTTTTTTTATCACCAAGCATGGCTGTAAGCTTGTCGTGAATGATTTTGACAAACTGCTGGCCCGGATCAACTGCCTTGAGAACCTTTTCTCCCTTGGCCTCTTCAATCGTTGAATTTACAAAGCGACGAACAACACGAAGGTTAACGTCTGCTTCAAGAAGAGCCATCTTGATCTGTTCAACTGTCTCTTCGATGTTTTTTTCTGTGATGGAAGACTTTCCACTCAAAGTCTTTACAATCGAACTGAATGTTCCTGTAATTTTCTCAAGCATTTTTTTATATCCTTAAAACATTTAAAACTTATAAAAAACAACTCCCGTGCAGAACCCTGCCAAGCCTGCTCCAGTGCGCCCTTCGGTTGCAAGTCGCAGTTTGCCCCGAGAGAAGGATGCGACTAAGCGTTCTTAAGAATTTCGTTCAAGCATTCTTCCGCGGTCTTTTCTTTGTTGAGAACCTTGTACAAAGTTTCACAGATCGGAAGCTTCAGGTTCTTTTCTTTTATAATTTGATGGACATACTTGCAGGCGATGGCACCTTCAGGAAGATAACCAACCTTCTTTACGTTGGCAATAAGGTCATCCAGATCCTTGAACTGGTCAAGAATGTTTGTCTTGATGATGTCCTGACCGAATCTTCTGTTGCGTCCGAATTTCGACTTGCATGTTACATCAAGGTCACCAACTCCACTTATGGAAGAGAAGGTTGCGGAATGAGTTGCGCCCATGGCAAAGCCAAGCTGCTGTATTTCGCTTAAGCCCGCTGCCATAAGAAGGCTTTCTGTATTGTCACCGAAAATAGGACTATTTTCAGCAAGAGCGTCCATGCTTCCATATACTACGGCAATTACATTCTTTACGGCTGCACAGATCTGAACACCGATTGTATCGAATGAAGCATAAGCCATAAGGTTTGGAGCCGCACGCAAAAGATCGCGCATCTTTACGGCATTCCTGTGATGCTGGCTTGCAGAAATAAGGCCCGTGATTTTTCCGCTTGCAACTTCTTCCGCATGGCTTGGACCTGCGATGTAGACTGTTGCATCCTTATAGCATGGAGGAAGTGCCCTTTCCATCGTCTCAAGAACGAGGGAAGGAAGGCCCGATTCTACAGGAACGAAACCCTTTGTAAGGGAACCGATGATTGTGCTTCCGTCTGCAATATTTGGAACGTCAACAAAGCGACTGATTGTAGAAGCAAGATAAAGTGAAGGACTACCCATTATGAGGAACTGCTTTCCAGTCGCAACTTCCCTTATATCACCACTTGCGGTCAATGTTTCATTCAGCCTGTAACCTGGGAGATAGCGCTTGTTTTCATGTTCGTTATTAATAGAAGAAACTACATCGTCTTCCATTGCCCAAAGCTGAACCTTGTGACCACCTTCGGCAAGTGCTGTACCCAAAGCAGTACCCCAGGCACCAGCTCCAATAATTCCAACTTCAAAAGCTTCCATGTATAATCCTTTCCAAGAAGTGTTTATTCTGTTTCTTAGTATGTATCTTTCAATGATACATCAGACGGAACAAAAACTCAAGGAATGGAATGTAGGCACCTTTGTAAACTGTCAGACCTTCAACCTTGATTCAACCTTAAGATCCAGGGATTCGATAAAAGACTTAATGTAGTCCATCTGGAAATCTGCAATCCGGTCCGGCTCATGGGCATCAGTTCCAACAAGAATCCTTGTGTTCTTATATTCGCTTACAATCTTCCAGAATTTTTCTGAAGGATACCTGATTCTGCTGAACTCGTTTTCTGACCGGAAAATATCGCTTGTGTTTATTTCAAGATAGACTTCATTTTTTACCGCTGATTCAATTACTGCCCTTGAATATTCTTCCATCTGGGCATCAAATTCTTCCGCATCAAAACAGCGCATGAAAACATCGGGATGAACCATCTGATTGAAAAGTCCGGAATCAAGGGCGGCAAGGGCATTTTCAACATAGGCACGAACATCTTTTTTTTTAACACGGCGGATATGGGAATCTTCATGAACCTTGTTGTCCATAAAATCATACAAAATCCCGTCATCATAAACATAGTGAATTCCAAGATTCAGGTAGTCGACTTTTTCTCTCATCAGCCTGTAGTAGTCGGCATCAAACTCATTGTATTCGCTTTCAAAACCTGCAAGGACATTAAGCTGATTTTTAAAGGCTGATTTAACGGATCCAATATCTGAAAAATAGGAAGGCAAATCCGCAAAATCCATCCTCAGGGAAAGTGAACCGGAATGCCTTATATAGGGTGCAAGAACTTCCTTTGCCTTTTCCGAAAGCGGAATGTGATCGGAAATACCTATTTCTTTTAAGCCTGCCTTTACAGCTTCT
>CALELJ010000165.1 GCA_937902445.1 uncultured Treponema sp.
GATTCAATTTCACTAAAATAATCTATATTTTTAAATTATAGAGGTTATTATGCTTACACTTAAATTTGGTGGAACATCAATGGGTAGTGCAGACCGTATGCTTGGTTCTGCAGATATCATCATTAATCGTGCAAAGGAAGACAGACTTAGTGTTGTTGTTTCAGCAGTTGCCGGAGTTTCTAACACTCTTCAGGCTGCAATTGATTCAAGTGTAACGGGCACCACAGGCACCTTTGTTCAGGATCTTAGAAAGGTTCATCAGGAAATCGCTTTTGAACTTCAGTCAAAGTGTGAAGGCTTTGATGCTGAAAAGGTAATGGCTTTTATCGAACCTAATTTTGTTGAACTTGAAAAACTTCTTGCAGGTGTTGCATCTTTTGGTGAATGTCCTGATACAGTTTACTGCCGCATTATGGGTATGGGAGAACTTCTTTCTGCTCCAATTATGGAAGCTGTTCTTCTTGCAAAAAAACAGAGTGTAATTTTCCTTGATTCACGCAAATTCGTATATACAAACACAAATCAGAAAGAAGGTGAAGCTGATTACGCTCTTTGTAACGAAGCTTGTGCTCCTTTCCGTGATGGTGCTAGTCCTACTCAGACTCGCATTCTTTTGTTCCCTGGCTTTATTTGTACTTACAAAGCAAATCCTGAAGCTAAACCTGTTATGGGACTTTTGGGCCGTAACGGTTCTGATTTCAGTGCTGCAATCATCGGTGCTTCACTTGGCGTAAAACGCGTTGAATTCTGGACAGACGTTGACGGTGTATATACTGCAGATCCACGCATCATCAAGGATGCAATCCTCGTAGACGACATGAGCTATGAAGAAGCAATGGAACTTTCATTCTTCGGCTCAAAGGTTCTCCATCCAAAGACACTTTCACCACTTGCAGCAAAGGGAATTGAAGCATGGTCACTCAACAGCCACAACCCATCCGCACGTGGAACAAGAATCGGAAAGGGACCTTTCGATACAAAGTCAACAGGCCCGGTACGCGGCATTTCATGTCTCAAGGACTGTGCCATGATTTCCGTAAGCGGTTCCGGAATGAAGGGACGCAAGGGAATGGCAACACGTATTTTCCAGGCAGTTTCAAATGCCGGAATTTCAGTTCTCCTCATCACACAGTCTTCTTCTGAATATACACTTTCATTCTGTGTACGCAAGGCTTTTGCAAACGAAGCCGTTGATGTCCTCAAGAATGAATTTGCTCTTGAAATCAGCACAAAGCTTGTTAACCCAATCGATGTACGTGGTGACGTTGCCATCGTTTCAATCATCGGGGATGCCATGAAGCAGAAGCGCGGTGTCGCAGGAACTTTCTTTGATTCCCTCGCAAGCCGTGACATCAACGTTCTTGCAATCGCACAGGGTTCAGCAGAACGCTCTATCTCAGCAGTTATTAATGGAAGCGACGGTGACATGGCAGTACGCGTTGTTCACCAGGGCTTCTTCAATACAGTTCAGTCAATCCAGGTCTATGCCTTTGGTGTAGGTACTATCGGCGGAACAATGGTCGACCAGATCCGCGACCAGTACACATCACTTCTTGATCAGGGAATCGATGTCCGCGTAATGGCAATTGCAAACATCGACGGAATGATTTTCGATGCAGAAGGACTTGATCTTTCTGACTGGCGCAACCTTGTAAAGGAAAAGGGCAAGAAGACAAACCTTGATGAGATCCTTGAATTCGTTAAGGAAACAAAGCCTCTCAATCCAATCTTCGTTGACTGTACTGCAAGCTATGACCTTCCGGAACGCTACCTTGATGTATTCAAGGCCGGCATGTCCATTGCTACACCTAACAAGCGTGCAAACAGCATGAGCATGGAATTCTACAAGAAGCTCCGTGAGACAGCAAATGAAATGCATGTACGCTTCCTTTATGAAACAAATGTAGGTGCAGGTCTTCCTATCATCGATACACTCCAGAACCTTTTCAAGTCTGGAGACAAGCTTACAGGCTTCAACGGAATCATGTCAGGTTCCCTTTCATACATCTTCGGAAAGCTTGATGAAGGCAAGAAATTCTCTGAGGCAGTTCTTGAAGCAAAGGAACTCCGCTACACAGAACCTGATCCACGCGACGACCTCAAGGGTACAGACGTTGCACGCAAGGCCCTCATCATTGCACGTGAAGCAGGCATCCTTACCGTTGGCGTAGTTACCAAGCCCTTTGATTATGAAGGCACAAGGAAGATGAAAGTGGCTGTGGCGGGCATTGAAGCATTGCAGCAAAAGGTTGATACCTTGCTGGTCATTCCCAATCAAAAACTTTTGGAAGTCGCTGACAAAAAGACCACCATGCTGGAAGCGTTCCACATGGCGGATGAGGCGCTGCGTATGGGTGTGCAGGGGATTTCCGACATTATCAGTGAGGAAGGTCTTATCAATGTGGACTTTGCTGATGTGAAGACGGTTATGAGCGAGCAGGGCGGCGCTTTGATGGGTATTGGTTCCGCAAGGGGCGAGGATGCGGCAGCCCAGGCGGCACGTGCGGCCATCCAGTCCAAGTTGCTGGAGGAAAGAATTGACGGGGCCAAGGGCGTTATTGTGAATGTTGTGGGCGGAGCCAATCTGGGATTGCAGGATTACAGTGCCGCCACAGAAGTTATCAAACAGTCCTGTGATGATGATGCCAATATTATTTGCGGTCTGACGATTAAGGAAGATATGGGTGATGAAATCCGGATTACGGTTA
>CALELJ010000166.1 GCA_937902445.1 uncultured Treponema sp.
CTAATATATAGGAATGAACGTTGTACTCGGTGTATCTGCCGCACCTGGAATTGGTATCGGCAAGGCATTCATTCTGCCTGAAGAACAGGAAAGAATAATCCCAAAAAGAAAAATCTCACAGGAAGAAGTTGAACCGGAATGGACACGCTTCCAGAATGCATGTCATGACGTTCAGTCTGACTTGAACACACACCTTTCCGATGAAAAAATCAACAAGGAACAGCATGACGTTCTTGAGACATACCTTCTCATGCTCATGGATCCTGTTTTCCTCAGCGAACTGAAGGCCTACATCGAAAAAGAACTTTTCAACATCGAATATTCCCTCAACCTCAAGGTATCTGACTATGCGGACATGCTCCGTAACAGCGGAAATGAATACCTTGCGGAACGCGCACAGGACATCGAGGATGTTTTTAACCGCGTAATAGACGTCCTTCTTGACTACCACACCTTCGACATCGAGCAGGTTCCGGATGAAGCTGTAATTGTCGGACGCACCATGAAGACAAGCGACACCATCATCCTTGGCAAAAGAAAAATCGCGGGACTTGCCCTTACAGAAGGAAGCAGTGCATGCCACGTTGCAATCCTCGCAAAAAGCTATGGAATTCCGGTTGTTGTCGGCATTGAAAACGCAAACCACCTTGCATCCCAGGGTGAAACAATTGTTGTCGACGGAAACATCGGCGAGGTAATAGTTCAGCCTGACATCGCAACAATCACAAGCACCAACACAAAAATTCTTGCGGAACAGAAATACAGGGAGCAGCTTAAAAAGTACAGGGATCTTCCAGGACGCACGGAAGACGGAACTGAAATAAAGCTCTATGCAAACATCGGAACTCCGGAAGAAGCAAAAACAGCCATCGAAAACGGTGCCGACGGAATCGGATTGTTCCGCACGGAATTCCTTTTCATGGATGCCGCACAGAAGACAAACAAGGAAACTGGCGCATATTCAAGTTCCATGAGCGAAGAAGCACAGTTCCAGGCATACAAATACGTACTTGAGACAATGGGTGACAAGCCCGTGACCATCAGAACACTTGATGTTGGCGGAGACAAACTGGTCGACTCGGCGGAATTTCCCAACGTGCAGGAAAAAAATCCGCTCATGGGCCTTCGCGCAATCCGTATGTCCCTTTACTGTCCTTCAGTATTCAGAACCCAGCTTCGTGCCCTTTACCGTGCCAGCGTCTACGGAAATCTGAGAATTCTTCTCCCGTTGATCACGGATGTTTCCCAGGTTGAAACTGCCCTTGGAATCGCAAGAGGAATCCGATCATCCCTCGAGGAAGATGGAATTCCGTTCAACCCTGACGTTCCGATCGGAATCATGATTGAAACTGCAGCCGCCGCAATCTGTGCGGATGTTCTTGCACCACACGCAAAATTCTTCTCCCTTGGTACAAACGACCTGACCCAGTACATCCTTGGAATCGACCGTGAAAACAAAGCAGTAAATCCGCTGTACAACGAGTTCAGTCTTGCAGTACTAAGAATGATCAAAGGCACAATATTCAATGCAAACAAATTCAATCTTCCTCTTTCCGTCTGTGGAGAAATGGCGGGAAGCAAGGAAAGCGCAATTATTCTTACAGGCATGGGAATCAGAAGCCTCAGCATGGCACCTGCAAACATTCCGGTCATAAAGGAAACGCTGTCGCACTTCTCCATCACGGAACTTGAAAATCTTTCTAACCGTTCGGTTCAGTAACCGCCAGAAATGACAAGGCAACAAAAGGAATAAAATGAAAAAACAGAAGAAAGCAAAGCCGGATTTCTCAAAGCCAAAGCCGGTGAAAACTGTTGTTGAAACAGACACAGCCGCAGAAGAAGCTGAAACAGTTCCTGAGGTACAGGAAAAAAAATCAAAGGCAGACGATGAAATCAGAAGCCAGAGAAAAACTCATACAGACAAATTCTACCCGGACAAGGTATACAACAACCTGCCGCTCATAGTAATCGCAGGCCGTCCGAATGTTGGAAAATCAACATTGTTCAATGCCCTGACCCATACAAAGCGTGCTATTACAGATCCTACTCCTGGTGTTACCCGTGACCCTGTCGAAGGAACCTGTTTCATCGCAGGAAAGCCGGTCCACCTCATGGATACTGGCGGATACAAGCTTACCCGTGACTTTACAAGCCGTGAAAGCGAGATGGACGATCTTGTTGTCGAGAAAACAGTCGAGATGATCGACAAGGCAGACCGCATTCTTCTTCTTCTTGATGCGACGGAAATCGCGGGGGAAGACGAGGAACTCATCCAGCGTCTGCGCCCTTATTCAGACAAACTTATTGTTGCCGTAAACAAAACTGAAGGCGGAAAGAACGAACACCTTGCCTACAATTACATGAAATTCGGATTCAAGGAAATTTCATTGATTTCCGCAAGCCATGGTGACGGTCTTGGCGCACTTCAGGAAAAAATGGTGGACGGATTGGACTTCAGCCGTGTTACCGAAGGCAGCGACGAGGAACGCCCTATCCGCATTGCAATCCTTGGCAAACCAAATGTTGGAAAATCAACATTGAGCAACGCCCTTACACACACAGAAGCTTCCATCGTTTCAGACTACGCCGGAACTACAAGAGACGTCGTAGAAGGATCATTCCGCTATAACGGACGCGACATCCAGATTCTCGATACAGCCGGAATCAGACGCAAAAAGAAAGTTACAGAAAACGTCGAATACTATTCCGTAAACCGTGCCATCAAGACACTGGACGAATGTGACATTGCCTTCATCATGATCGATGCAAAGGAAGGACTTGCGGAACAGGACAAGAAAATCACATCTCTCGCCTTTGAAAGAGGACGCGGTGTTATCTTCATCCTTAATAAATGGGATCTTCTTGAAGACCAGAGCAACAAGGCCATCCGCGAGACAAAGGACTGGATCCAGACAATGTTCGGCCAGATGAACTGGGCTCCGATCATCACCATGAGCGCTAAAAACCATGACGGTCTCAAGAACCTGATGAATACCGCTCTTGAAATCTACAGCCAGCTTACCCGCAAAGTGGACACAGCCTCGCTCAATCTTGCCCTCAAGGACTGGCTTTACAATTATCCGCCTCCAGCAACAAAGGCAATCCATTTCAAGATACGCTACATGACACAGACCAGCGTGAATCCGGTTAACTTCCTGATTTTTGCGACACGTCCTGACAATGTTCCGCTTACATACGTTTCATATCTCAAGAACAGAATCCGTGAAGACCTGGGCTTTGACCAGATTCCGGTTCAGATTGAAATGAAGGCAAGCCGCACGGACTGGAAGCAGAGGGAAGAAGAAAAAAAACAGCAGGATAAATAGTGGCACAGTATTCCATCGGACAGATTGAAAAAATCACAGGTGTAAAGGCTCATGTTTTGCGCTACTGGGAAGAAGTGGTTCCCAGCATAACACCCAGAAAAGATTTGTCCGGCAGACGTGTCTATTCACTTAAGGACCTGGAGACAATCCTTCGCCTCAAGTACCTGATATGCACAAAAAAATTCACCATTGAAGGCGCAAGGAACCAGATCATTCAGGACGCGGAAAACATCCAGAAAAATCCTGATGCGGTTATGACAATACGGGAAATAAGATCCGATCTGAGCGAATTGTATTTTGCACTTCAATCCGCAAAATCATCGGCAAAATCCTGAACGGCAGGAATTCAACATGGCAGAAAAAATAGAACTCAAATGGTATGAAAAAAAACAGGGCATCCACATAAAGCAGAAGATTACCGCCGAACAGAAAAAGCAGGATGCCGCCGACAGAAGACGTTCGGAAAAAGAAGAAAAGGAACTCCTTGAAAAAAAGCAGAAGCAGCGAAGGGATAAAATCGACCACATACAGCGCCAGCAGAAAAAGTCTTTCAGCGCTGAAAAAATTTCTTCGCTTTTCGATCCTGCATCGGTTCCAAAAGATGCCGTCTCAATAATCGAGAATTTCGATGACATCGTGTCATCTTCACATCCGCTCAACTCAAAGCAGAAAGCCCTGCTCCCGCAGCAGATCCGCGCATTGAGCCACAACCTTACGGATGAACGCGGTGACCGCCGCCTGGGCTACATGAACGAAACAACAGCCTTGAGCGCCTACGTCCACTACTTTCTCTGGTGGAATCTTGTACGCCTTACAAGACTTTTCGCAAACATGGAAAGCAGTTTTTTCTCTTTCGATGACAACAGCGTTTTTGTCGACATCGGCAGCGGTCCACTTACTGTACCCATCGCACTTCTCCTTGCGCGACCGGAACTCCGCAAAAAGAATATCACCTTTTACTGCCTTGATCTTTCCCAGCAGGCCCTTGCCTTTGGCGAAGACATTTTCCTTTCCGTTGCTGCCCGTCTTGAATGCAACTCCTGGAAAATCGTACGCGTAAAAGGAACTCTGGATTCCTCACTAAAAGAAAAGGCAGACCTTGTAACATGCGCCAACATGCTCAACGAACTTCATGACGACGCACAGATGCCACCGGACTTCCTTGCAAAAAAATACACGGACCGTCTTGTTTCCTTCGCAAAATCAGATTCAGCAAGGCCACGTATTCTTTCAATTGAACCGGGTGATCCACGTTCTGCCCGTCTTGTCAGCCTCATGCGCGACGCCTTCATAAGAAAAAATTTCATTCCACTTTCTCCTTGCTGCCACTGCGGAACATGCCCAATGGACGGAAAGAAAGGCGGAAAATGGTGCAATTTTGCTTTCTCCGCAGACAGCGCACCGTCCCAGCTGAAACGGATATCGGAAAAAGCAGACCTTGCAAAAGAAAGGGCAGTCCTCTCATTTACCGCCGTTGAAAAAAAACTGGAAACTGAATCCAGCGACACCATGCTGAAAATGAGAATTGCCAGCGATCCTATCAGACTTCCAGGCCACCGGACCGGATATTACGCATGCTCCGAAAAAGGACTTCTTCTTGCCGTCACGGACCAGAAACTGTTCAGCGGAGAACTTGTCGCCACAAAGACTCCCAAAAAACCAATGCCTGTGGACGAAAAATCCGGCGCCCTGATCATCAACCTTTAACATTCCGCAATTTTTTTTCCACCGATTCTCACCTCAAAAATGGGCAACCCATGAAATCTGCATTATCATTATGTTATACATTCATTAAAATGATGAGTCACACATGAGGTTACCAATGTCACTTGCACAAAAAATCGTTATCAAAGTCGCAATACCAATGCTCGTTCTGTTCATCCTGATTTTTTCAATGCTGAACAGGTCTCTTCAAAACTATGTAAAGAATTCCGAACAGAATCTGCTCATTGAAAAGGCGGAAGGAATTGAAGCCCAGATCCGTGATGACCTGGACAAAGTTTCCCAGGTTATAATGGATGCGGAATGTTTCATCAACGGAAATTTCCATGACAGCGATAGTATCCTTGAAAGTCTCATTTCACTTTCAGCCCTGTTTCCGGACACAAACGGATTTTATGCCGGTTTTGAAGACGGAAGATACCTTGATGGCGGCGGATGGGTTCCGGAGGAAGGATGGGACGCAAGAAAGCGTGACTGGTACCTTGACGGAAAAAAGGCAGGCGGAAAAGTCTTCTACACTGAACCATACCTCGATTCTCAGACTGGCCTTACATGCATAAGCATTACAAAAGCATTCAAGGACCCGGAAGGAAACTTTGCAGGCGTAATTTCCTTTGACTATTACTTCAACCTCATCCAGGCGATAATTGAAAACAAAATACAGGAAGGACAGACCGCATTCATCATAAACGACAAGGCAGCCTTTGTTTACCACAAGGACTATTCCGTAGAGAATACCCTTGACCAGATTGAAGGTGGAAAATACAGGAACTTCTCAAAGGCAATCGTTGACAGTACCCTGAAATTCACTCCGACGGATTTTCTTGGTTCAAAATATTATTTTACGGCAAACCAGATCCAGGGAACAGACTGGCACCTGATTTTTGGAATCACAAAATCCGTAATAGAAACAAGTTCCAGAAAGATCATGAACATTCTCCTTGTCGGCTTTGTTCTCCTTTTCGTAATCCTTCTTGGACTGATCTTCATTTCCCTCAGCAAATCCATAAGGCCCCTTAAGACCACTGCGGTTTCTTTCCAGAACATTTCAGCCGGAAACGCCGACCTTACACAAAGACTTGAGACTCTCCAGACGAGGGATGAGATATCCGAAGTTGTAAGCGGTTTCAACCAGTTTGTTGAAAAACTTCAGCACATCGTAAGCGGAATCAAGGACTCCAACGGAAGGCTCATCCAGGTAGACAAAGACCTTCAGGACTGCACCCAGGATACAGCTACTTCCATAAACGGAATTCTCGGAACAATCAACGATGTGGGAAAGCAGATCATGGTCCAGGCAAAGAATGTCGAGGAAACTTCCATGGCGGTTGATTTGATTTCCCAGAATGTGGATGTGCTGGACAGAACAGTTTCAAACCAGTCAGACAGCGTCGCCCAGGCATCTTCCGCCGTTGAGGAAATGATCGGAAACATCACGAGCGTCAACACTTCCGTTTCAAGAATGTACAAGTCCTTTGAGGAATTCAACCAGCAGGCACAGACAGGCGTCCAGGTTCAGGGTGAAGTCGATCAGTACGTAAAGCAGATAATCGACCAGTCAAAGATGCTTCAGGAAGCAAATGCCGTAATTGCATCCATTGCCGCACAGACAAACCTTCTTGCAATGAATGCCGCCATCGAATCAGCCCACGCAGGAGAAGCTGGAAAAGGCTTTGGTGTTGTCGCAGATGAAATCCGAAAACTTTCAGAAACTTCAAGCTCACAGTCGAAAACCATCGGTGACCAGCTTTCAAACATCTCGCAGACAATCCAGAACATTGTAGAAGGCGCATCTTCTTCAAGCAGGATTTTCAATTCCGTCAGCGAAAAGATCCAGTTCACAAGCGAACTTGTCCGCCAGATAAAGGCCGCAATGGATGAGCAGGAAATCGGTTCAAAACAGATTCTTGATTCCCTCAAGACAATGAGCGAAGCGACCAGCGACGTCCAAAACTCTTCAACAGCGATCATCCGGCAGAAAACGGAAATTTCTGAAAAGGTTTCAGGACTTCTTGAGACCACATCAAAAATCCAGAACAGCGTTGAATCCATGGGAGACGGAGCCCAGAAAATTGAAAGCACGGGCAGACTTCTTTCTGACATCTCGTCAAAGATGCAGAATTCCATTGACCGCATCGGTGATCAGATAGACGAGTTCAAGGTGTAGCAATGGGTAAAGGGATGTCCTGCAAGCATTCATGCCAGTGATCATCGGACATGTTTACAGGACATTTCATTTTATTTATAGAAAAGTTCGCACTCGAAGGAACTTTCCATTTTTCCGTCTGAATCCGGAACGTCGCGTTTTCCGGCAACTACGATTTTTTTGTTTTCATCATCAAAGAATCCATACACGTGCATTACCTCACCTTTTTTTATTTCCCTGCAGAAATTCAGGCGGAAGTCGGTGATTTCTTTGCTCTGATATTCATCCGGAAGGAAATCGATGGCAAAGTTGATGTATTTTGCGTTTGTAAGATGTCCGTTTGGATCAAGATGGGATAAAAGTATTTTCTGGTCACCAAGGAATTCCAGATTCTCCGGAACCTTTATTTTCCCCGGATTTTTTTCAAATTCCGTCTGAACCTCAGATTTCAATAGAGGCTGAAATTTTCCTGGTGCGACTATGGCACGGGATTCAGGTTCCACAATTACCCAGAGGCTTTTTCCTTCAATAAGTCTTTCACCTTTTTCAGAGACAAACTCATAATGGCGCATGAGCTGAAATCCTTCCGGTTTTTCTTCCCTTACCTTCACTGTCATTATTTCATTTTCACAAGGCATGCGGTCTATATGGATGCTGGCCCTCGATACCATCTGAACATAGCCCATATCATTCATTTTCTGACGGTCATAACCCTGCCGGGCATAGAGATCTATTGCATGATCGGCACAATATTCCATTATTTCAGTCAGATGGAGGCACCGGGTGGCCCCGCACTGGCCAAAAAGAACCTTTGTCTCGCCGCAAATTTCAGTTCCGTCTTCCGATAGATATGTTTTAAAGCTGTCCATACCTATTTAGACACAAAACATGTGTAAAGGTTTTAAAAAAAGCTGATTAATGATTAATAAAATTTTATCTTTTTTTTAAAACAATCTTGGACAAAGACGTGTCTAAATTTGTATAATAGAGTAATCCTCAAAACATTTTGAAGATGCCAACTTTTTTGGAGAATACATCATGGAACTTAGCCACGAATTTTTAATCGACGACAGAGAGTACAAGGACTACGACGATTTCAACAAAAACTGCAAAATCAAGACAATCCCTGACTTCAACTTTGCATACGACATCGTAGACCGCTATGCTCAGGACGACCCTAACAAGCGCGCCCTTGTATGGATAGATGACAACGGAGAAGAAAAGACTTTCACTTTCAATGAAATCTCACTGGAGTCAAAGCGCGCCGCATACTGGCTCTCATCAAAGGGAATCAAGAAGGGCGACACCGTAATGCTCATCCTCCGCCGCCGCTATGAATGGTGGATTCTTATGCCGGCCCTCCACAGAATCGGAGCTATCGTAATTCCGGCTACTGACCAGCTTCTGCAGAGCGACATTGAATACAGAACAAATGCCGCCGACGTAAAGATGATCATTTCCTACGACAATCCCCACATCCAGGAAGAAATCGAAAAATCAATGGCAAAATCACCTACAGTAAAGGACCTTGTTACGGTAGGAAAGGATATGCGCGAAGGATGGATTTCTTTCCACGAGGAATATGAAAAACTTCCTGCTGAATTTCCACGTCCGGTCGGAGATGCCGCAACACACAACAAGGATCCTATGCTCCTTTACTTTACATCCGGAACATCAGGATATCCTAAGATGGTACTCCAGGACTTTGACTACCCTCTCGGCCATATCATGACAGCAAAATACTGGCACGGGGTCATTGAAGACGGACTACACCTTTCAATTGCAGAAACAGGATGGGCAAAGTCAACATGGGGTAAGCTTTACGGCCAGTGGATTGCAGGTACAGCCCTATTTGTTTACGACATGAACAGCTTCAAGCCGACAAAGATGCTTGAGATGATCTCAAACTTTGGCCTCACTACATTCTGCGCACCTCCTACAGTTTACCGCTTCCTTGTACGCCAGGACTTGAGCAAATATGACCTGAGCAAGTGCGTCAGATTCAGTACAGCAGGAGAAGCCCTCAACGGTGAAGTATTCAACAAGTGGCTTGAACTTACAGGAAAGAAAATCTACGAAGGTTACGGACAGACTGAATCAACAATCATCTGCGGCAACTTCATGGAATACAGCGAGATCAGACCTGGTTCAATGGGAAAACCAAATCCGCTCTACAAGGTTGAAGTATTGAATCCTAACAACAAGCCTGTTCCTGCAGGAGAAATCGGAGAGCTCTGCATTCACGTTGAAGACGGAAGACCTTTCGGACTCCTCATGGGATACCACAAGGATGTAGTCCTTACAGCAAATGCCTTTGACGGCGGTGTTTACCACACAGGCGACAACGTTTACATGGATGAAGACGGATATGTATGGTTTGTTGGTCGCAAGGACGACATCATCAAGACAGCCGGTTACCGCGTAAGTCCTTTTGAAGTCGAATCGATCCTTCAGCAGCATCCGGCAGTCCTTGAATGTGCAGTTACCGGTGTTGAAGATCCAAAACGCGGCATGTCGGTCAAGGCAACAATCGTTCTTTCACCGGGATACGAAAGCAAGGACGCAAAAGAAATGGAAATTGAACTTTCCACTTTTGCAAAGGAAAATACTGCAATGTACAAGTGCCCTAGAATCTTTGAGTTCGTAAAGGAACTTCCAAAGACAATCAGCGGTAAGATCCGCCGTGTCGAGATCCGTGAAAAGGACAAGGGCAAGGACACAGACAAGATCAAGCAGGAATTCTAAATCCATCTTGAATGGGTAAATGATAAAGGCCTGATTCCCAAGGGAGTCAGGCCTTTATTTTATGCACAATCGTTTTTCAAATCCTGCGGAGACTGCCTATTCCTTATAGAGCATTGCAAGCTTGTCCTTGTAAAGTTCGGCAACACGGTAACGCATCATCTCCTGCTTTGCAGAAAGCTCAACACCAACCTCGAAAGGCTTTGTAATGAGTGCAATCTTGTTTATTCGTTCATAGCTCTTGAATCCGTTCTTTGCACTTACTTCCTCAAATACAATCTGCTCGATGAATTTCTGGATTGCTTCCATCGTGCACAGTTCCTCAAAGGAATTGAACTTAATTCCGTTTTCATTTGCATAGGTTTCAATCGCATCCTGATCAGGAAGGATGAGGGCCGTAAGGTACTTCTGGTCGATTCCCTTTTCATTGACACCAAAGACAACGGAAGTCGCGATGTACATGGACTCGTTGATTTTTGCCTCGATTGGAAGAGGTTCAATGTTTTCACCTCCCTGAAGGACAATCGTATCCTTTTTGCGGCCACGAAGTGAAATCTCACCGTTGACTGAAAGAATCGCGATGTCACCTGTATCAAACCAGCCGTCAACAGTCATAACCTTTTCAGTAAGATCAGGCCTCTTGTAATAACCCTGCATTACACAGGCACCCTTGATCTGGAGAGTACCTTTCTTGCAGCGGCCAAGGATGATTCCGTCATCATCAACGACACGTGCCTGGATTCCGCGGAATGTAGTACCAACATTTCCAAACACAGGATCCGCAACAGGGCGAACGCTTACGATAGGAGCAGTTTCAGTAAGACCATAGCCTTCAACAATATTGATGCCGACAGCCCAGAAGAAATTGTCCACGTTCGTAGGGAATGCACCGCCACCTGCAATACCTGCACGGAAATTTGTACCGACAGTCCTCTTGATCTTTCTGAAGACAAGAACTTTTCCAAGAAGCCTCAATGGATAAAGCAAAAGCCATGGCCATACGAGGACAGGCCACCAGAAACCAAGATAGTCGTTTCCAAACCTTGAGTTCTTGCGGCGAAGCTTGCGGTCGATCTTGCACCAGAGGATTGATTCACTTACGAAAAAGCGGAACAGAAGGAATGCAAGTCCGCCAGCCTTTCTCATCTTGCGCCATACACCTTCGTAGACTGCAGTCCATACGCGTGGAACGGCAGGAAGCAAAGTAGGATTCAGCTTCTGGAGATCCTGAAGCAATACGGAACCTATAGGCTTTGAGAAA
>CALELJ010000167.1 GCA_937902445.1 uncultured Treponema sp.
CGGTGGTCTTACCATGCTTCCAATCCTCGAGCGTGAACTCATTGAAAACAAGGGGTGGACTACAAATGAGGAACTTCTGGATTACTATGCCATTGCCCAGACCACACCTGGCATCATCGCCGTCAACGTTTCAACTTTTGTAGGTCATAAGAAAGCCGGAACTCCCGGGGCCGTCGCCGCAACCTTAGGCATGGTCAGTCCATCCATAATCATCATTGTGCTTATCGCAAGGTTCATCTCAAATTTTGATTCCATTCCCTGGGTCAGAAAAGCAATGGCGGGAATCAACGTGGGGGTTGCAGCCCTTTTGACTTATTCCGTAGTCAATCTGTTCAGGAAGACTGTGAAAAACATTCCTGGATTCTGTCTCTATGCGGTTGCTTTTATTTCCGTCTATTTTTTCCATGTCCGTACCATTGTCGTTATTCTTGGAACCGCATCCCTTGGCCTGATTCTATATTTTGCCAGAAGGAAAGGGGATGAAAACAGGGAGGCTCTGAAATGACGTTGCTCCATCTTTTTTTCATTTTTTTCTATATCGGTCTTTTCGCCGTTGGTGGAGGGCTTGTTGCCGCAACTTTCATGCAGCAGGAACTTGTCGAGCACTACCATCTCATATCGGCTGAGAAATTCTACAACATGCTTGCCATCAGCGAAAGCACCCCGGGTCCGATTGGAATCAACATCGCAACCTATATCGGCACTGAACTTTACGGGCCCCTGGGCGGAGTCGTCGCTACAATGGGAGAAGTCCTTCCGTCTCTTTTTGTAATAATTCTGATCGCAAAGTTCTTTTCACGGTTTCAGGAAAAGCCTGTTGTAAAATCCGTCTTTTCAGTCATACGTCCTGCCACAAGCGGTCTTGTCCTCATTGCGCTGATCCAGGTGTTCAGCCTGGCACTTCTTAACCTTGACATGTGGCCCATGGTAAAAAATTATGACAGCATTGGACTTCTTCTCAACTGGCCTGCCATGGTCTGCTATCTTATCAGCCTTGCCGTTCTTTTCAGGTCGAAGGTACATCCGGTGTTCATTGTTCTCATGTGCGCTGTCTTCGGTGTATTTTTTCTCTGATTGATTGTGTTACATATTTCTGATTAATTTGTTATAATGTATATAACCTGTTCGATGGTTTTTGTTCTTGGAATTTTAATTTTTTAGGGGTTATGTAAATGAAACCAACATTGGTAGTTCTTGCAGCCGGAATGGGCAGCCGCTATGGCGGAGTTAAACAGATTGACGCAGTTGGAAAGAACGGCGAGTGCCTTCTTGACTTCTCTGCATATGATGCACGTAAGGCAGGATTCGGAAAGGTAGTATTCATCATCCGTCCTGATATCGAAAAGGATTTCCGCGAACGTCTTTTTGACAGAGTTGCCGCAAACATGGATGCGGAATATGTTTTCCAGACAAAGGAAAGCCTTCTTACACCGGAAGAACTTGCACGTGGTGCTGAACGCACAAAGCCATGGGGAACACTTCATGCTGTCCTTTGCGCTGAAAAAGCAATCAAGACACCTTTTGCAGTAATCAACAGCGATGATTATTACGGAGCTGAAGCCTTTGGAATTCTTGGAAAGCACCTTGCTTCGATTCCATCTGACTCTCCTGAACATGCCATGGTCGGCTATGTCCTTGGCAATACGATGAGCAAAAGCGGTTCGGTGAGCCGTGGTATCTGTACTGTCAAAGACGGATACATGGATTCAATCGTAGAGAATACAAAGATCTATTATGAAGGCGACGGAATCGTTACTGATCTTAATGGAGAAATCAAACCTCTTACAGGAAAGGAATGGGTCAGCATGAATTTCTTTGGATTCAGCCTCAAGGCCTTTGAAAGATTCCACAAGTACTGGGATGACTTCAAGGCAACTTCACTTGGCCAGCCAAAGACAGAAGCCCTTCTTCCTGTTGCCGCAAGTGACATCGCAAAAAACAACGAAGGTTCGATCAAGTTCTTCACATCTTCTGAGAAATGGTTCGGTATGACATATCCGGAAGACCGTGAGATTGTAAAGCAGGAAATTGCCGCCAAGATTGCAAGCGGTTACTATCCTGAAAAACTTTGGGACAAATAATGATAAAACTAGAATCAATTCGCTCTGAAAAAATCTGGGGCTATGAGGACTGGATCGCATCCACCCATCCCAATGGAATGCAGAAGGACTTCTATGACTTTCTTGGGGAGGAATATCCTCTCCTTGTCAAAGTCATCCAGGCAAATGATACTTTAAGCGTTCAGGTTCATCCTAATGATGAGGTTGCTTCCCGTCTTGAAAATAGCCGAGGCAAGACTGAATGCTGGTATGTGCTTTCCGCAAAAAAAGGAGCGCAGCTGGTTTATGGTCTTGATGATCAGTATACTCCCGATGAGCTTCGCGAGGCCATTGAAGATGAGTCCATTGAGGACATGCTTTTCTATGCCGATGTGAAGCCAGGGGATTTCATCTATATTCCCGCCGGAACAGTCCACGCCATCGGTGGCGGTCTTCGTCTTCTTGAGGTTCAGCAGTCCAGCGACATAACATACCGTCTCTATGACTGGGGGCGTGGCCGTGAATGTCATGTTGAAAAAGGAATTGCCTGCATCGATGAAAGTGAAATCTACGACATAGGTCCTTTTGAAGGAAGCTTTGAATGTCCTTTCTTTGATCTTGCGCTGCTGGATGTTGATGGTTCCCACGTTGAAAAATCTTCTGAAAAGGCAAGTCTGTATTTTGTACTTGATGGGAAAGGTTCGATAAACGGAATGGACGCGGAAAAGGAAGAAATTTTCGCTTTCAAGGATGGAGAGGAATTCCATGCTGAAGGTAAATTGAAGATAATGAGAATACTTCCAAAGGATGAGGTCCGCTGATTTCTGAGCCTTGAAGGTTCCGTCCAAAATATTTGTAAATTTGATTTTTTTTTATTATATTTATCCATATGAAAATAGCTACTAAAGATGATATTCTGGGTGGACTTCCAGTTGAAAAGCCGCTCCCTATAAAGCTTAACATTCTGCCTATCGGCGGAAGACCTATATTTCCAGGCATTTTTACTCCTCTCATGATCAATTCCGAGGAGGACATAAAGGTTATCGAAGATTCCATGAACGGTGACGGCTATGTGGGCATCGTCATGCTCAAGGAAGACAAGGACAATCCGACTTCCGTAGACCTTCATAACGTTGGTACCGTTGCAAGAATCATAAAGAAAATCAATCTTCCAGATGGTGGAATGAATGTCTTTGTATCAACTCTTGAAAGATTCAAGATACGCAAGATCCTCAACCGTCAGAATCCAATTGCGGCTGCCGTTGAATACATGCAGGATACGGAGGACGATACCTTTGAGGTAAAGGCCCTTACCCGTGCCCTTGTCAGTGAAATGAAGGAAATCAGCGAGAACAATCCTATGTTCAGTGAGGAAATGAGGCTGAACATGGTCAATATCGATCATCCCGGAAAAATTGCTGACTTCATTGTTTCAATCCTCAATATCGACAAGTCGGAACAGCAGAAGATACTTGAGATGTCCAATGTCCGCCAGAGAATGGAACAGGTTCTTGTCTACATCAAGAAGGAACAGGAAATTTTCCGTGTTCAGAAAAAGATACAGATGGAGCTCAACGAGAAGGTTGAGAAAAACCAGAGGGAATATTTCCTCCGGGAAGAAATGAAAAGCATCCAGGAAGAACTTGGAATTTCCGGCAGTTCAAAGGAAAACGAATACCAGAAGTTCAAGGAAAAGCTGGATTCCTTCAATCTTGAAGGAGAGGCAAAGGAGACGGCCTATGGTGAGCTTGCAAAATTCCAGATGCTTGATCCCCATGACAGCGAATACAATCTCAGCAGAAATTACCTTGAGATTTTGACATCTTTACCGTGGAATGATGTTCCGGTTGAGGACTACAGTCTTGAAGGGGCACGCAGGATTCTTGACGGGGATCACTATGGTCTTGATGACGTTAAGAAACGCATTGTTGAATATCTTTCTGTCCGTCTTCTTAAACACGACGGCAAGGGTTCCGTTTTGATTCTTGTTGGACCTCCTGGAGTCGGTAAGACTTCCGTCGGTAAATCCATTGCCAGTGCTATGAACAAGAAATTCTACCGCTTCAGTGTAGGCGGAGAGCACGATGAAGGTAAAATCAAGGGCTATAGAAGAACCTACATAGGTTCAATGCCGGGACAGATAATCCAGGGACTTAAGATCACAAAAACAAAGTCGCCGGTATTCATGATCGATGAAGTCGACAAGATGAACGCCAGTGCCCAGGGTGATCCTAGTGCTGCTTTGCTTGAGGTCCTTGATCCGGAACAGAATGCAAGCTTCCGTGATACATATCTCGATGTTCCTTTTGACCTTAGCAACGTTTTCTTTATCCTTACGGCAAATACGCTGGATACAATTCCTCAGCCTCTTCTTGACCGTGCAGAAATCATTGAGCTCAGCGGCTATATAGACCAGGAAAAAATCGAGATTGCAAAGAAATATATTGTTCCGAAGAATCTTGAAAAAAATGGTCTTAAGAAGAACCAGGTCAAGTTTACGAAGCAGGCTCTTGCCTTGATTGCCACCGAGTATGCAAGGGAAGCCGGAATGCGCAACTATGAAAAGTGCATCGACAAGATAAACCGCAAAATCGTTACGGAACAGGTTGAAATCCTTGAAAAGAAAGGAAAGAGCGGCGCAGAAAATATTTCAAGTGCCGTTGAAAAGAAATCTTTCTCCGTTGATGTTGAGGAAGTCAGAAAATATCTTGGCAAGGCGGTTTTTGATGAAAGCCAGATAAAGACAGCCTCCATGCCGGGTACTGCCATTGGCCTTGCCTGGACAAGCATGGGTGGAGATACTCTTTTACTTGAAAGCATCGCATTCAGGACCGACAAGGGCGGTCTTCAGCTTACAGGGCAGATGGGTGACGTCATGAAAGAAAGCGCCCAGATTGCCATGAACTGGGTAAAGCAGCATGTGATAAACAATGGCATCAAGGACAGCAAGTGGTTTGATGAAAATACAATTCATCTCCATATTCCAGAAGGTGCAACTCCAAAGGATGGCCCATCTGCCGGAATCACTATGTGTATGTCAGTTCTTTCTGCATTAACAGGAAGAAAGCTTAGAAAAGAAGTTGCTATGACAGGCGAGATTACTTTAAGAGGAACTGTTTTAGCAGTTGGCGGTATTAAAGAAAAAGTACTTGCTGCGCATAGAATGGGAATTAAAAAAGTTTTACTTCCAAATCCAAAATCAGGTTGTTTTATGGCTGATATGGTTAATGTTGAACAATTAAGGGAATTTAAGAACTTACACCCAAATATTCCGATTGTTTGTTACATTAATTCAACGGCTGAGGTTAAGTCAGAA